>JANPNF010000171.1:0-12967 GCA_031427315.1 Burkholderiales bacterium
CAGCAGATGGGCTACGACCTGAACGAGGGCATGGTGGTCGAGTACGCTGGCCGCATCCACCACGGGGTCGATGGGCTGAACCTGCTGGCCTTACTGAGCACCGGCTCCGGTGTGTTGAACCGAATCAATGCGGCCGTTTTCCGGTCGACGGCCGCATCGAAGTTGCTCTACCCCGCGCTGCGCCTTGGCCGCAACCTGACCTTGCGCGCGCTGGGTCGGCGCAAGATCGACCCAGCCTGAGCGCTCCTCAGCGCTTGGCCAGCCGCTGCCAGGTCTCGACGACGGTGTCGGGATTCAGCGAGATCGACACGATCCCTTCGGCCGCCAACCAGTCGGCGAAATCAGGGTGATCGCTCGGGCCCTGGCCGCAGATGCCGACGTACTTGCCTACCGCACGACACGCCGCAATGGCGCGCGAAATCATGGCCTTGACGGCTGGGTCGCGCTCGTCGAAGTCGCGCGCCAGCAGCGCCATTCCGCTGTCACGGTCAAGGCCGAGCGTCAGCTGCGTCAGATCGTTCGAGCCGATCGACATGCCGTCGAAGTACTCGAGGAACTGCTCGGCCAGGATCGCGTTGCTCGGGATCTCGCACATCATGATCACGCGCAAGTCGTCGGTGCCGCCCTGTGACGCGCGCTTCAGGCCCCGCTCGGCCAACATTTCAGTGACGCGCTTGGCCTGACCCAGCGTGCGCACGAACGGAATCATGATCTCGACGTTGCGCAGCCCCATGTCGTTGCGCACTCGCTTGAGCGCCTCGCACTCCATGGCGAAAGCCTCGCCGAACTCCTCGCTCACGTAGCGCGATGCGCCGCGGAAACCGAGCATCGGGTTCTCTTCTTCAGGCTCATAACGTGAGCCACCGATGAGCTTGCGGTATTCGTTGCTCTTGAAGTCGGAGAGGCGCACGATCACTGGCTTCGGCCAGAACGCCGCAGCGATGGTGGCCACGCCCTCGACCAGCTTGTCGACATAGAACGCCCGCGGCGACGCATGGCCGCGCGCCACCGACTCGACCGCCTTCTTCAGGTCGAGGTCGATGTTCGGGTAGTCGAGGATCGCCTTCGGGTGAACGCCGATGTTGTTGTTGATGATGAATTCCAGCCGCGCCAGACCCACGCCGCTGTTGGGCATCTGCGCGAAATCGAAGGCGAGTTGCGGGTTGCCCACGTTCATCATGATCTTGATCGGGCAGTACGGCAGTTCGCCGCGCACCACGTCGCTGATCTCGGTTTCCAGCAGGCCGTCGTACACGAAGCCGGTGTCGCCCTCCGAGCACGCCACCGTCACCAGCGCGCCTTCTTTCAAGGTGCTGGTGGCGTTGCCGCAGCCCACCACCGCTGGCACGCCCAGCTCACGCGCGATGATGGCCGCATGGCAGGTGCGCCCGCCACGGTTGGTGACGATCGCACTGGCGCGCTTCATCACCGGCTCCCAGTTCGGATCGGTCATGTCGGCGACCAGCACATCGCCGGGCTGCACCGTGTCCATGTCGGCCAGGCTGTGCACGATGCGCACCGGGCCGGTGCCGATCTTCTGGCCGATCGCGCGGCCTTCGGCCAGCACGGTGCCGGTGGACTTCAATTTGTAGCGCTGCTCCAGCTTGCCTTCGGACTGGCTCTTCACCGTCTCAGGCCGAGCCTGCAAGATGTAGAGCTTGCCGTCGCCGCCGTCCTTGCCCCACTCGATGTCCATCGGACGGCCGTAGTGCTGCTCGATGATCAGCGCGTACTGCGCCAGCTCGGCCACATCGGGGTCGGTCAGCGAATAGCGGTTGCGCAACTCGGGCGCGGTGTCCACCGTAGTGACCAGCTTGCCTGACGCGGCGCGATCGGCGTCGCTCGCGAACTCCATCTTGATAAGCTTCGAGCCCAGGTTGCGGCGGATGATGGCTTGCTTGCCCGCGCGCAGCGTGGGCTTGTGGACGTAGAACTCATCCGGGTTCACCGCACCCTGCACCACGGTTTCACCGAGGCCATAGCTGGAGGTGATGAACACCACATCCTTGAAGCCGCTTTCGGTGTCGATGGTGAACATCACGCCGGCGGCGCCGAGGTCGGAACGCACCATGCGCTGCACCCCGGCCGACAACGCCACTTCGGCATGCGCGAAACCTTTGTGCACGCGGTAGCTGATGGCGCGGTCGTTGTAGAGGCTGGCGAACACCTCCTTCATCTTGTGCAGCACCTCGTTGATGCCGACCACGTTCAGAAAAGTTTCCTGTTGGCCCGCGAAGCTCGCATCGGGCAGGTCTTCCGCAGTGGCCGACGAGCGCACCGCGAACGACGCGCCAGGGTTGCCCGCCGTCAACATCTCGAAGTGGCTGCGGATTGCTTGATCGAGGTCGTCGGGGAACGGCGTTTCCTCGATCCACTGGCGGATCTGCGCACCGGCCTCGCCGAGTGCCCGAACGTCGTCGGTGTTCAGCGTGACCAGACGCTGTTCGATCCGCGTGGCCAGCCCGTTGTGAGCCAGAAAGCGCCGGAACGCATGCGCGGTCGTTGCGAATCCGCCGGGCACCCGCACGCCGGTGGCGGCCAGTTGGCTGATCATTTCGCCGAGTGAGGCGTTCTTGCCGCCCACCGACTCGACGTCGGTCATCCTCAGGTGTTCAAGCGGTACGACCAGGGCGGTCGCCAGGTGGGGGGTTGACATGAAAGAGCTCCGTAGTGTGAAAAATCAGTGCGACCAGCGAGGCGTGTGCCGGGCCCGAGCGAGGCTTCGAGGGCAGCCAACTCCCATTGCGCGCATCGGATGCAGCGACGGCGCGCGGTAAATGGCAAAGTGACAGGAACATGGGCGACGTAAAACCAATCGAGTTTACGGTTGAAATCCCTATGATGCGGCTGGTTATCCACCCGAGAGGCTTGTCTACATGTCGAACCGCACAGTGTTCTTTGTTTCTGACGGCACAGGCATCACCGCCGAGACCTTCGGCAACTCGATCCTGAACCAGTTCTCGATCCGGCCGCACCATGTGCGCCGACCGTTCATCGACAATGTCGACAAGGCACATCAGGTGTTGCGCGAGATCAACCATGCCGCCGAGGTTGAAGGCTGCAAGCCCATCGTCTTCGTGACGCTGATCGACCCCGAGGTGCAGTCCATGTTCAAGGCGAACTGCAACGGCCTGGTGCTCGACTTGTTCAGCACCTTCATCGAGCCGCTGGAAGCGGAATTCGGCGTCAAGTCAAACCACCGGGTCGGGCGCTTCCCCGATGTGTCGAAAAGCCAGGAGTACACCGATCGCATCGAGGCAATCAACTTCTCGCTCGCCCATGATGACGGCCAGTCGTCGAAGAACCTCGCATCGGCTGATGTGATCCTGGTCGGCGTCAGCCGCAGCGGCAAAACACCGACCTCGCTGTACCTGGCGATGCAGCACGGTATCAAGGCGGCGAACTACCCGCTGATTCCCGAGGATTTCGAGCGCGACCACATTCCACCGAGCCTGGCCGCGTACAAGCAAAAATGCTTCGGACTGACGATTGATCCAGTGCGGCTGAACCAGATTCGCACCGAGCGGCGACCCGACAGCAAATATGCGTCGCTGGAGAATTGCCGCTACGAAGTGCGCGCCGCCGAGACGATGATGCGCAAGGCAGGCATTGCCTGGCTGTCATCGACGCACAAGTCGATCGAAGAAATCGCCACCACCATCCTGCGCGACATCCGGCCGGATCGGTTGATGTACTGATCAGCGGCTTGACTGTTTTGATATCATGATATCTCTGGCATCCGGAGATTCACTTGGCCCAGTTCACCGTCAGAAACCTCGAAGAAGACTTGAAGACTCGCCTCAAGCGGCGCGCGGCGCGCCACGGCGCCAGCATGGAAGAAGAAGTGCGGCAGATCTTGCGCAATGCGGTCAAGGACGAGACCCCGCGCGCCGCACGGCTGGGCAGCCGCATCGCGGCACGCTTCGCCGCGGTGGGCCTCACCCAACCCTTGCCTGAATTGAAGGGCCAGCCAGTGCGGCCGGTGCACTTCGGCGAATGATCATTCTCGACACCAATGTGTTGTCTGAGCTGATGCGCCGCGCGCCCGAGCCGGCCGTTGTGGCTTGGCTCGACGACCAAGCGGCCGAATCGGTCTGGCTCACCAGCATCACCGTGTTCGAGGCGCGCATGGGCCTCGCGCTGTTGCCGAGCGGCAAACGCCGCCACGCGCTCGAAGACAGTTTCGAGCAGTTGCTGGCGCAGGAACTCGAACATCGCGTGCTGCCCTTTGACGCCGAAGCCGCAGCGCATGCGGCCTTGCTCGGCGCAGCCCGCCAGCAGGCCGGGCGCGTCGTCGACATGCGCGACACACAGATCGCCGGCATCGCGATGGCCCGCCGCGCCACGCTGGCCACACGCAATCTGAAGCATTTCGATGATCTGACCACACCGGTGTTCAACCCTTGGGGTTGTATCCGCCAATGCAGCGTTTCGACGCGGTGATCATTGGCGCCGGCGCCGCCGGACTGCATTGCGCGGCGATCGCTGGACAACGCGGTGCGCGGGTGCTGCTGATCGACCACGCGGAGAAAGTCGCCGAGAAAATTCGCATCTCCGGTGGCGGGCGCTGCAACTTCACCAACCGCGACACCACGCCAGCCCAGTTTCTGTCGGCCAACCCGGCGTTCTGCCGCTCGGCGCTGGCCCGCTACACACCGTCCGATTTCATCGCGCTGCTGCAACGGCACCGCATCGCTTTCCACGAAAAGCACAGGGGCCAGCTGTTCTGTGACGAATCCAGCGAAGACATCATCGCGATGCTGCTGCGCGAATGCGAGGCCGGGGCGGTGACGCGCTGGCAGCCGTGCGAGGTGCATTAGGTCACGCCCGGCGCCAGCGGCTTCGAGATCGCGACAGGCCGCGGGACGGTGCGCAGCGCGCGTGTGGTCGTCGCGACCGGCGGCCTGTCGATCCCAAAGATTGGCGCCACCGACTTCGGCCACCGCTTGGCGCGGCAATTCGGCCATGCGATCGTCGAGACGCGTCCGGCGCTGGTGTCCCTAACCTTCGACGCTGCGGCCTGGCAACCCTTCGTCGCACTGGCCGGCTTGTCGCTGGAGGCGGTCGTGTCTACCGGCGGCGGTGGCGGCAACGACAAAGGCCGCGGCCACGGTGCTGACAACCGCCGCGGCGAGTTCACCGAAGACCTGCTGTTCACGCACCGCGGTCTGAGCGGGCCGGCGATGCTGCAGATTTCAAGTTACTGGCGACCCGGCACACCGCTGGCGCTAAACCTGGTCCCGCAGCACGATCTGCAGCACGCACTGACCGCGGCCAAGACGACCTCGCGGCGCAAGCTGTCCAATGAGCTGGCCGAATGGTTGCCGCGGCGCCTGGCAGACACCTGGCTGCTCGCCCACCCAGCCATCGCCGACCTACCGATGCCCGACATGCGCGACCGCGACCTGACGGCGCTCGCCGCCAGCCTGAAGCGATGGCAACTGGTGCCCAGCGGCACCGAGGGCTACCGCAAGGCCGAGGTGACTGCCGGCGGCGTCGACACCCGCGAGCTCAGTTCGACCACGCTGGAAAGCAAGCGGGTGCCGGGCCTGCACTTCATCGGCGAGGTGGTCGATGTGACCGGCTGGCTGGGCGGCTACAACTTCCAGTGGGCCTGGGCCAGCGCGGCGGCCTGTGCCGGTGCGCTGCCGACGCCGACGGGCTCGTTGACTTCTTGAACCAGCCTTGGTTGCCAGCCTCCGGATGCCTGTCTATACTCTCGCGCTACGCTCCCAAATACGCTTCGCGGTGGTTTGCTCGCCCGACTCGAGAGTCCGGACCTTCCGTTTCGATGTCGAGCAACTCGCCCCAAGCACATTCAATCTGGATTCAATCGATACATGACTACGATTCGCGTGAAAGAAAACGAGCCGTTCGACGTGGCATTGCGTCGCTTCAAGCGCACCATCGAGAAACTCGGCCTGCTGACCGACCTGCGGGCACGCGAGTTCTACGAAAAGCCGACCGCCGAGCGCAAGCGCAAAAAAGCAGCCGCAGTAAAGCGTCACTTCAAGCGCGTACGCAGTATGCAGCTGCCGAAAAAGCTGTTCTGACAGCCTTCTCGCCCCACCGAAAGGCCCGCTCTTTGCGGGCTTTTTCTTTGCACGGCGGACTTTCCCGCACGATCAACACCCCACGGACGCGCCCACCATGAGCCTGAAAGACCAGATCACCGAGGACATGAAAACCGCGATGCGCGCCAAAGACGCGCCCCGGCTGTTGACGATCCGGGGGCTGCTCGCCGCGTGCAAGCAGCGCGAGGTCGATGAACGCATCGTCCTCGACGACGCGGCCGTCATTGCCATCATCGACAAGCTGATCAAGCAGCGCAAAGACTCAATCTCGCAGTTCGGCGCCGCTGGTCGCACCGATCTGGTCGACAAGGAAACCGCCGAGCTGAAAGTGCTGGAAGGCTATTTGCCGCAGCGCCTCGGTGCCGATGAGATCACCGCGCAAGTGCAAGCCATCGTGGCGGCACTCGGCGCCACCGGCCCCGGCGACATGGGCAAGGTGATGGCGGCGGTCAAGGCCCAGCTCGCCGGCAAGGCCGACATGGGGCTGGTGTCTGCCGCCGTCAAGCAAGCCCTGGCCCGCTAAACCCACGCTCTCACGAGGAGAAGCACCATGAACCTGCCACCGTTGCGACCTCTGAGTGCCGACGTCAGCGCCACCTCCCAGCTCGAACCGGAGGCGATGAGCTTGCTGGCGCAGGCCGGTTTCAGGAGCGTGATCAACAACCGGCCGGACCACGAAGGCGGCGCCGATCAACCGACCAGTGCATCGCTGGCCGCCGCGGCTACTGCCGCCGGTCTGACCTACGCGCACCTGCCGGTCGCGCCGGGCTACCAGAGCTCTGAGGAGATCGCCCGGTTCCGCGAACTGCTGGATGCGATGCCCAAGCCGATGTTGGTGTTCTGCCGCACGGGCACCCGCTCGGGCAAGCTGTTCCAGGCTGCCACAACGGCCTGAGCCGGGCCGGGTGCTGAAGCTGCTCAAGCTGTCGCACCTGATCGACAGGCTTAACGCAGCCGTCGGGCACTCGGTGGCGTGGCTGGTGCTGGCTGCAGTGCTGATCAGCGCTGGCAATGCGGTGGTGCGCAAGCTGCTCAACACCAGCTCGAACGCATACCTGGAAATCCAGTGGTATCTGTTCGCCGCGGTGTTCTTGCTGGCCGCTGGTGACACGCTGCGCCGCCAGGCGCATGTGCGCATCGACGTGCTGTCGGCCCGGCTGTCGAAGCGCGCGCAGGCCTGGATCGACATCTTCGGCGTGCTGTGCTTTTTGCTGCCGCTGGTGGTGATGGTGATCTGGCTGTCGTGGCCGATCGTGACGCGCGCTTATGCGACCGGCGAGATGTCGAGCAACGCTGGCGGCCTGATCCGCTGGCCGGTGCTGGCGCTGCTGCCGCTGGGCTTCGCGCTGCTGGGGCTGCAGGGATTGTCTGAGCTGATCAAACGGGTGGCCTGGCTGCGCGGCCTGATGGTGGATCCTGCAGCCCAGGACGACACCGCGGCCGCGAAAGACGCCCGCTGATGCACGAGCTGATCGCCGCCAACATCGCGCCGCTGATGTTCGGCTCGCTGGTGTTCTTCCTGCTGGTGGGTTACCCAGTGGCGTTCTCACTCGGTGCCTGCGGCTTGTTCTATGCGCTCGTCGGCATCGAGCTGGGCCTGATGCCGGCGTCGCTGATGCAGGCGCTGCCGCTGCGCATCGTCGGCATCATGCAGAACGACACGCTGCTGGCGATTCCGTTTTTCACCTTCATGGGGTTGATCCTCGAACGCTCGGGCATGGCCGAAGACCTGCTCGACACCATTGGCCAGCTGTTCGGCCCGATCCGCGGCGGCCTCGCGTATGCGGTGATCTTCGTCGGCGCGATGCTGGCCGCCACCACCGGCGTGGTGGCGGCCTCGGTGATCTCGATGGGGCTGATCTCGCTGCCGATCATGTTGCGCTACGGCTACGACCGGCGCGTGGCCAGCGGCGTGATCGCGGCCTCGGGAACGCTGGCGCAGATCATTCCGCCGTCGCTGGTGCTGATCGTGCTGGCCGATCAGCTGGGGCAGAGCGTCGGCGACCTCTACCGCGGCGCCTTCGGCCCGGCTTTCCTGCTGACCGGCTTGTATGTGCTCTACGTGTTCATCGTCAGCCACGTGCGGCCGCAGTGGATGCCGGCAATGCCGGCCGCAGCGCGCACGTTGGGCGGCCAACCGCTGGACGCGGGCTGGCAGTCTCAGGCGCGACTGTTCTGGCGCGTGGGCCTGGTGCTGGTGCCACCGCTGGCGCTGATTTTTTTGGTGCTGGGCACCATCTTTCTCGGCATCGCCACGCCGACCGAAGGCGGTGCAATGGGTGCGGTCGGCGCACTCGTCATGGCGATCTTGCGGCGCCGGCTCGACATGACGCTGCTGCGCCAGGCGATGGACAGCACGGCCCGGCTGTCGTGCTTCGTGCTGTTCATCCTGATCGGCTCGACGGTGTTCAGCCTGGCCTTCCAGGCGGTCGATGGGCCGAAATGGGTCGAGCACCTGTTGACCGGGCTGCCCGGCGGAACGCTTGGCTTTCTGATTGTCGTCAACGCGCTGATCTTCCTGCTGGCCTTCTTCCTCGACTTTTTCGAGCTGGCCTTCATCGTGGTGCCGCTGCTGGCACCTGTCGCCACCGCACTCGGCATCGACCTGGTGTGGTTCGGTGTGCTGCTGGCCGTCAACATGCAGACCTCGTTCATGCACCCGCCGTTCGGCTTCGCGCTGTTCTACCTGCGCAGCGTCGCGCCCGAGCGTGAATACACCGACGCGGTGACAGGCCAGCGCATCGCGCCGGTCACCACCGGGCAGATCTACCGCGGCGCGATCCCATTCGTGCTGATCCAGCTGACGATGGTGGCGCTGATCATTGCGTTCCCGCAGCTGGTATCACGCGGCGACAAGGAAGTCACACACATCGACGCCGACGCAGTGCTGCAGCAGATGCAGACCGACCAGAACGCGACGGACGCCGCCGATGCAGCCAGCGCCGCAACCTCGCATGACCCGAATGCTGCCGACGAGGATCCGATGAAAGCACTGCAGGAGTCGGTGGAAGCCGATCGCAAGGCGCCATCGAAGTGACGCGACCTCAGCCCGCGCAGCAGAAAGATTCGCAGCCCCTCAGAGCTTGACGCTCTGCATGTAGCGATCAAAGCTCGCCTCGGCGAAGCGAAACCACAGGGTCTGCTCGCGGCGAAAGGCCGAATAGTCTTGGTAGACCTTCTTCCAATTCGGGTTCTTCGCGCTCAACTCGTCGTAGAGCTGCATCGACTGCTTGAACGCTTCGTCGAGCACTGGCTTCGGAAACGGCAGCACCTTGACGCCCGCCTTCACCAGCGACTTCAACGCGGCCGGGTTCTTCGCGTCGTAACGGGCCTGCATGTCGATGTGGGCAATGGCCGCGGCGGCTTCGACGATCACCTTGTAGTCGGCCGGCAGTTTCGCGTAAGCCTGGGTGTTGATGAAGAAGTCGACCTGCGGGCCGCCCTCCCACCACCCAGGGTAGTGGTAAACCGGTGCGACCTTATAGAAGCCGAGCTTCTCGTCGTCGTACGGGCCGATCCACTCAACCGCATCGATCGTGCCTTTTTCCAGCGCCTGGTACACCTCGCCACCGGGGATGCTCTGCGACACCGCGCCCATGCGCTCGATGACGCGGCCGGCAAAGCCGCCGATGCGCATCTTCAGGCCCTGCATGTCAGCCAGCGACTTGATTTCCTTGCGGTACCAGCCGCCCATCTGCACGCCGGTGTTGCCACCGGGGAAGTTAATGATGTTGTAGCTGGCGTAGAACTCGCGCATCAGCTTCAGGCCATTGCCCTGAAAGGTCCAGGCGCTCATCTGGCGTGAATTCAGGCCGAACGGAATGGCCGCCCCGATGGCAAACGTTTCGTCTTTGCCGAAGTAGTAGTACGGCACCGTGTGCGCCATCTCGACCGTGCCCGCTTGCACGCCATCGACCACACCGAATGGCGGCAGCAGCTCACCGCCCGGGTGGACGCTGATCTGGAACTTGCCGCCGGTCATCTCGCCGACCTTCTTCGCGAACAACTCGGCGGTGCCGAAGATGGTGTCCAGCGACTTCGGGAAGCTGGAGGCGAGCCGCCAGCGCAGGTGGCTTTGGGCGTGGACGATGGCCGGCGCGGCACTGGCGGCCAGCACACCGGCCAAGCCGCTGTGGTGGATGAATCGACGACGCTGCATCGGCAGTGCTCGGCAGGTGCGCAGGCGGGAAACCGGCCTTCAGCTGCCGGCGATCTTCATCGAGTCGATCAGCACCGAGCCGATGGTTTTGCCCCCGGTGGTGTAAGCATCAGCCCCCACCGCAACGATGCCCTTGAACATCTGCTTCAGGTTGCCGGCGATCGTGATCTCGTTGACCGGATGCACGATGCGACCGCGCTCGACCCAGAAGCCGGCCGCACCGCGCGAATAGTCGCCGGTGACCGGGTTGACGCCCTGCCCCATCAGCTCGATCACGAACAGGCCACGGTTGAGCTTTCGCAGCATCGCCTCCAGATCGTCGCCGGGCCGGGTCAGCCGGCTGGCGAGCGTCAGGTTCTGCGAGCCGCCCGCATGTCCGGTGGTGTGCATGCCGAGCTTGCGCGCCGAGTAGCTCGACAGGAAGTAGCCCTGTGCCACGCCGCCCTTGACGACATCGCGCGCGCGGGTCACCACGCCCTCGTCGTCGAACGGCGCACTGGCCTTGCCGCGCCGCTGGTGCGGGTCTTCGTGGATATCGATGTGCTTGGCGAGCACGCGCTTGCCCAGGCTGTCGAGCAGGAAGCTCGACTTGCGGTACAGCGCCCCGCCGCTGGTCGCCTGCACATAGGCGCCGAGCAGGCCGGCGGCAACGGTCGATTCGAACAGCACCGGCACCTCGCAGGTCTTGACCTTGCGCGACTTCAATCGCGACAGCGCACGCTCGGCGGCATAGCGACCAACCGCCTCGGGCGCGGCCAGTTGATCGGCCGAGCGCATCGAGCTGTACCAGGCGTCGCGCTGCATTTCGTCGCCGCGGCTGCCCGGCAGCGAGGCGATCGGCGCCACCGACAACGAATGCCGCGAGCTGGCATAGCCGCCGCGAAAACCGCGGCTGTTGCCGGCGAAGAAGTGCGACTGCTGCGCTGACACTCCCCCACCTTCGGAATTGGTGATGCGTGCATCCACCGTCAGCGCCGCCTGCTCGCAGCGCCGGGCGATGTCGGCCGCACCGGCCGCATCGATCGTCCACGGGTGAAACAGGTCGAGGTCGCGCGTGGCGGCGTCCCCCATCGCCAGGTCAGCCGCATCGGGCAGGCCGGCCGCCGGGTCGTCGGCGGTGAAGCGGGCGATGTCGTGGGCGGCACGCACCGTTTGTTCGAGGGCGGCGCGCGAGAAGTCGGAGGTGCTCGCATTGCCGCGCCGCTGCCCGATGTAGACCGACACGCTGATCGACTTGTCGCGGTTGCGCTCGACGTTCTCGATCTCTCCCTTGCGCACCGACACCGACAGACCGACGCCCTCGGACACCTCGGCGCCGGCATCGCTGGCACCGATCTCGGCGGCGAACTTGAGCGCGTCATCGACCAGTTGCTGGAAGTCGGCACGGGCGTACGCAAAGCCGGTGGACGCGGATGACGGCGAGGTCTTTGAGGGCATGGGCGGGGGACGTCGGTTGGTGTGCGGCGCAGGCCGCCACAGGAACAGGGAATCGGGATGTCGGTCGCGTCCAGACGGCATCGCATGCCGCGGGGCTGAACATCCTCGTAGCTATGATACCGAGCGGCTTTTCAGCGGCGACCGCATCCTGCGCTTCGCCCTGCGCCCTGCTCACACAGCCGACCCATGCCACACAACGAGTCCCCAGACCCCGCCGATGCCGCACCGATTCCGGCCTGGCTGACCCGCCCGAGCAAAACGCGGCGCAAGAAAGATTCGCACGATCTGCAAGACCTGGGCGTGGCGCTGGTCGAGATGCCGGACAACCGGCTGGTCGATCTGCCGATGGACGAGATCTTGCTCGATGCGATCCGCCAGTACCGGGGCACCAAGACGCACGAAGGTCGGCGCCGCCAGATGCAGTACATCGGCAAGCTGATGCGCCGCAGCGACCCGGAGCCGCTGCGCGAAGCGGTCGCCTCGATGCAGCTCGGACGCGCCAAGGATGCGCTCGCACTGCACGATGCCGAACGCTGGCGGGCAGAACTGATCGCCAGCGACGACGCGCTGACCGCGTGGACCGCCGAGCGGCCGCAGGCCGATGTACAACAGCTGCGCAGCCTGATCCGCGCCGCACGCAAAGACGCCTCGGTGGTGCCCGAGCAGCGCAGCGGCAAGGCCTTTCGCGAGCTGTTCAAGTTCATTCGGCAGTACCCGACGGTGCTGTCAGCGCCATCGGCACCCAACGCTGATGGCGCTTGAACCCTGCCCCCACACATCGTCATGAGTGCACCCGACGCTGCCGCCCTCAACACCGTGCGCATCGGCATCGTGTCGATCAGCGACCGGGCGTCGGCCGGCGTCTACGAGGACCTGGGCGTGCCTGCTCTGAAAGACTGGCTCTCGCGTGTGGTGCGCAACCCGGTGCAGTGGGAAACCCGGCTGATTCCTGACGACCAGGCCGGCATCAGCGCCGCGCTGTGCGAACTGATCGACGAGGCCGATTGCCACCTGGTGCTGACCACGGGCGGCACCGGCCCCGCGCCGCGCGACGTGACGCCCGAAGCCACATTGGCGGTGGCGCACAAGGTGTTGCCGGGCTTCGGCGAGCAGATGCGCAGCACTAGCCTGCACTTCGTGCCCACGGCGATCCTGTCGCGGCAGGTCGCGGTCGTCCGCGGGAAAGCGCTGGTGATCAACCTGCCGGGCCAGCCGAAGTCGATTGCCGAAACCCTAGAAGGCCTGCCGAACGCCTCACCACCGGTGCCGGGCATCTTCGCCGCGGTGCCGTACTGCA
>JANPNF010000172.1:0-8921 GCA_031427315.1 Burkholderiales bacterium
TACGGCGTGCCAGTTTATGTGGCGCCGCCAGTGTTTTACGTACCGCCTCCGCGCGTTGTCTATGAACAGCCCTATGTCGTAACGCCGTATGGCTACGTGCCTTACGGTTACGTGCAGCCAGGTCGTGACCGCTGGAATCACCGCTGGCACGACGAACACGATCGTTACGAACACCGTGACTGGCGGTACGGCGAACACAACGATCGTGACGATGGTGACGATGGTGACGAGCGGGGTTATCGCGGTGATGATCGGGGCCACCGCGACGATCGCTGGCAGCGCCGCTGAGTCGCCCTGCCGAGCCCGCAACGACGGGCGCATTGCGGGTGCCGCCGGTGCGGCGGGTGCGCTGGCTCAGCGCCGCCGGGTGCTGCCGCCGAGGATGCTGCCCAGCACGCCGCGGATGATCTCGCGACCGACGGTTGAGCCCATGGTGCGCACGGCCGACCTGGCCATCGACTGCGCGAGGCCGTCATGCGCACCGCCGCGCGGGCCGGTGCTGCCGAACAGGATGCTGCTGAGCCCGCCGAACATGCCGCCACCGCTGGCTTCGCTCGTAGGAGCCTCTGCAGGCGCGGGTTCCGCGCCGCCCGAGACCGGTATACCCTGAGTCGTTGCCGTTGGCGCGACCCGGCCCTTCAGCTTCTCGTAGGCCGATTCCCGGTCGATTGTTTTTTCATAAACGCCAGCCACCAGCGAGTTGGCGATCAGCGCCTGCCGCTGGGCCGGCGTGATCGGCCCGATCTGGCTGCCCGGCGGCAGCACGAACACCCGCTCAGTGATGCTGGGCCGACCTTTCTCGTCGAGAAAGCTGACCAGCGCTTCGCCCACCGCTAGCTCGGTGATGGCGGTCTCGATGTCCAGCCCGGGCTTCGCGCGCATCGTGCTGGCCGCTGCCTTCACCGCCTTTTGGTCGCGCGGCGTGAAGGCGCGCAGCGCGTGCTGCACCCGGTTGCCGAGTTGGGCCAGCACCGTGTCGGGAATGTCCAGCGGGTTTTGCGTCACGAAATAGACGCCGACGCCCTTGCTGCGCACCAGCCGCACCACCAGTTCGATGCGCTCGACCAACGCAGTGGGCGCCTCCTTGAACAGCAGGTGCGCTTCGTCGAAGAAAAACACCAGCTTGGGCTGCTCCAGGTCGCCGACTTCGGGCAGCTGCTCGAACAGCTCGGAGAGCATCCACAGCAAAAAGGTCGAATACAGCCGCGGGCTGTTCATCAGCTGGTCGGCGGCCAGGATGTTGATCACGCCCTTGCCCCCCTCGGTCTGCATGAAGTCGGCGATGTTGAGCATCGGCTCGCCGAAGAAGCGGTCGCCGCCCTGTTCCTCGATTTGCAGCAGCCCACGCTGGATCGCGCCGACGCTGGCCGCACTCACGTTGCCGTACTCGGTGGTGAACTGGCTCGCGTTCTCGCCCACGTGCTGCAGCATCGCGCGCAGGTCTTTCAGATCGAGCAGCAGCAGGCCGTCGTCGTCGGCAATTTTGAACACCAGGCTCAGCACGCCTTGCTGGGTTTCATTGAGCGCCAGCATGCGCGCCAGCATCAGCGGGCCCATATCGCTGACGGTCGCGCGCACCGGGTGCCCTTGCGCCGCTTGCGCGGCTTTGGGGCCACCTGCAAACACATCCCACAGCGTGGCTGGGCAGGCGGCCGAAGGGGGAGCATCGAGCCCGCGCTCTTTCAGCACGGCGGCCAGCTTGTCGCTGATCTTGCCCGCCTGCGTGATGCCGGTCAGGTCGCCCTTGACGTCGGCCATGAACACCGGCACGCCGATCTGGCTAAAGTTCTCGGCCAGTGTCTGCAGCGTGATTGTTTTGCCGGTGCCAGTGGCGCCGGTGATCAGCCCGTGGCGGTTGGCGAGGGCGGGCAACAGGAAACACTCGGTGTCGCCATGCTTGGCAACCAGGATCGGCTCGGCCATGGGGCTGCTCCAGGGGAATCGGGGGTGGGACGGGCGCTACGGCAGGGTGGCGCCGGGGCGGAGAAGTAAAATTAAAGTTTATCCAACAATAGTCTGCAGGCCGCGGCACCGCGACGCCTGTGCAGGAGGCGTCATTCCATGGCCGGACATTCCAAGTGGGCCAACATCCAGCACCGCAAGGGTCGGCAGGACGAAAAGCGCGGCAAGGTGTGGACGCGAGTCATCCGTGAAATCACTGTGGCCGCCCGTCTGGGCGGTGCCGACCTGGCGCTGAACCCGCGCCTGCGGCTGGCGGTCGACAAGGCCAAGGCGGTCAACCTGCCGGCCGACACCGTCAAGAAGAACATCGACAAGGCCACCGGCAACCTCGAAGGCGTGCACTACGACGAGATCCGCTATGAGGGCTACGGCATCGCTGGCGCGGCGGTGATCATCGACAGCATGACCGACAACAAGGTGCGCACCGTGGCCGAAGTGCGCCATGCCTTCAGCAAGTACGGCGGCAACCTGGGCACCGAAGGATCGGTGGCGTTCCAGTTTAAGCACTGCGGGCAACTTATCTTCGCGCCTGGCACCAGCGAAGACAAGGTGATGGACGTGGCCCTGGAGGCCGGCGCTGACGACGTCGTCACCGACCCTGATGGTGCGATCGAGGTCATCACCTCGCCGCACGATTTCGAATCGATAAAGGCAGCGCTGGAAGCCGCTGGCCTGAAACCTGAGGTGGCTGAAGTGACGATGCGTGCCGAGAACACGGTGGAAATCACCGGCGAGGATGCGATCCGCATGCAGAAGCTGCTCGATGCGATCGAAGACCTGGACGACGTGCAGGCGGTGTTTCACAACGCTGAAATCAGCCCATGAAGGTCCTCGTGATCGGCTCCGGCGGCCGCGAGCACGCGATCGCCTGGAAGCTGCTGCAGTCAACCAAGGTGCAGACGGTGTATGCGGCGCCGGGCAATGGCGGCACCGGCAGCGACCCGCGGCTGCACAACCTGCCGCTGACCGACTTTAACGATCTGGCCGAGTTCGCCCGGCGCGAGAAGATCGCGCTGACGGTGGTCGGCCCCGAAGGCCCGCTGGCCGGTGGCGTCGTCGACTTCTTCCGCGCACGGGGCTTGCGCATCTTCGGCCCCACGAAAGCGGCGGCGCAGCTCGAAAGCTCGAAGGCCTTTGCCAAGGCCTTCATGAAGCGGCACCAGATCCCGACCGCCGCCTACGAGACCTTCACCGACGTGGCGCTGGCCCATGCCCATGTCGATCAGCAGGGCGCGCCCATCGTCATCAAGGCCGATGGCCTGGCGGCCGGCAAGGGCGTGGTGGTGGCGACCACGCTGGCGCAGGCGCACGAAGCAATCGACTGGATGTTGGGCACCGATGCCGCAGGCGACAAGCTCGACGTGAAACACAACGACGGGGTTGATGGTCAGGCCACACCGCGCGTCGTCATCGAGCAGTTCCTCGAAGGCGAGGAGGCCAGCTTCATCGTGATGTGCGACGGCAAAAACGTTGTGTCGCTCGCCACCAGCCAGGACCACAAACGCCTGCTCGACGGCGACGAAGGCCCGAACACCGGCGGCATGGGCGCGTATTCGCCGGCGCCGGTGGTCACGCCGAATGTGCATGCGAAGGCGATGCAGGAAATCATCCTGCCCACCATCGAAGGCATGGCCAAAGACGGCATCCCGTTCACCGGCTTTTTGTACGCCGGTTTGATGGTCGATGCGCTCGGCCAGCCGCGCACCGTCGAATTCAACTGCCGACTCGGCGACCCGGAAACGCAGCCGATCCTGATGCGCCTGAAAAGCGATTTGTTCGACGTGCTGGCGCACGCCACCGACGGCACGCTCGACGAGGTCGAGCTGCACTGGGATCGCCGCGTGGCGCTCGGTGTGGTCGTCGCGGCAGCGGGCTACCCGATGGCGCCGCGCAAGGGCGATGCGATCACCGGCATCCCGGCTGAGGCGGCCGACGGCATCGTGTTTCACGCCGGCACCGAAGTGCGCGACGGCAAGTTGCTGACCTCCGGTGGTCGCGTGCTGTGCGCCACCGTGCTGGCCGATTCGGTCAAGCAGGCCCAGCCGCGCGCCTACGAGCTGTTGCAATCAATCCGCTTCGACGGCATGCAGTATCGACGCGACATTGGATACCGCGCCGTCAAGCGCTGAACCCATTCCTGACCATGAGCACACAAGCCGTTCGAGACTATCTGCTGGGTTTGCAGGACCGCATCATCAGCGCCATGGAGCACGAGGGCGGTGAGCAATTTCGCAGCGACAGCTGGGTGCGTGAGCCGTCCGAGCGGCTGCAGGGCGATGGCTGCTCGCGCCTGATCGAGGGTGGTGAGCTGCTGGAGCGCGGCGGCTGCAATTTCTCGCACGTGCGCGGCCCGCAGCTGCCGCCGTCGGCCACGCAGCACCGGCCCGAGCTGGCTGGCGCGCCGTTCGAGGCGATGGGCGTGTCACTGGTGATGCACCCGCGCTATCCGTATGTGCCCACCGTGCACATGACTGTGCGTTCGTTCGCCGCGCTGCCGGCCGGGAAAGAGCCGGTGGTTTGGTTCGGTGGCGGCATGGACTTGACGCCCTACTACGGCTTCGAGGAAGACGCGGCGCACTTCCACCGCGTGAACCGCGATGCGCTCGCGCCGTTCGGCGACGACAAGTACCCGCGCTTCAAGACCTGGTGCGACGAGTATTTCTTTTTGAAGCATCGCAGCGAACCGCGCGGCATCGGCGGCGTGTTCTTCGACGACTTCGCCGAGCTGGGTTTCGAGCGCAGTTTCGAGATGATGAAGGCGGTGGGCAACGCGATGGTGGGCGCCTACCTGCCCATCGTGCAGCGCCGCAAGGACACGCCGTACACCGAGCGCGAGCGCGACTTCCAGGCTTATCGCCGCGGGCGCTACGTTGAGTTCAACCTGGTGTTCGACCGCGGCACGTTGTTCGGTCTGCAATCGGGCGGGCGCACCGAGAGCATCCTGATGTCGATGCCGCCCATCGTGAAGTGGCGCTACGACTGGAAGCCCGAAGCCGGCACGCCTGAGGCGCGGCTGTACAGCGACTTCCTGCGGCCGCGTGATTGGGCGGACTGGTCCGCTTGAAGCGCATCGGCCTGTTCGGCGGCAGCTTCGACCCGGTGCACAACGCGCACCTGGCGCTGGCACATGCAGCGCTGCGCGACCTGGTGCTGGACGAGTTGCGCTGGACTCCCGCTGGTCAGCCGTGGCAAAAAACCCGTGCCGTGACGGCAGCGCTGCACCGCGAGGCGATGGTCGCACTCGCGATCGATGGCGAGCCGCGCTTCGTGCTGGACCGCATCGAGCTGGATCGGCCGGGCCCGAGCTACACGCTGGACACGGTGCGTGCGCTGCAGGCGGCGCAACCCGGCGCGCAATGGTTTCTGATCGTCGGGCAGGATCAGCAGGCCGGCCTGCCGAGCTGGCATGGCGTTGACGAACTGCTCGGTCTCATCACGCTGGCCGTCGCTGGCCGACCCGGCGCGCCGCAACTCGTGCCGCCATCGGGCGTGGTGTGCACCATCGATCTGCCACCGATGACGCTGTCATCGACCGAGGTGCGCGCCCGCTGTGCCGCCGGCCTGCCGATCGACCAGATGGTGCCGAAACAGGTGGCACGCTATATTGACCAGCATGGGCTGTACCGGTGACGTCACCGCGCGGCCCGCAATTCGAAGCACGCGCCGCCAGGCGCATCAGGAGCTGAATGGACATCAAGAAACTGCAACGCGTCATCGTCGATGGGCTGGAAGACGTGAAGGGCCAGAGCATCGTCGTGTTCGACACCGAACACCTGTCGTCGCTGTTCGAGCGCGTGATCATCGCCTCGGGCACCAGCAACCGGCAGACGAAGTCGCTGGCCAGCAGCGTGCGCGACGCGGTCAAGCAAGCAGGCTTTCCGGTGCCGCGCACCGAGGGCGAGGTCAACGGTGAATGGATCATCGTTGACTGCGGCGCCGCGGTCGTGCACCTGATGCAGCCCAACATCCGCGAGTACTACCACCTCGAGGAAATCTGGGGTGAGAAGCCGGTCAAGCTGAAACTCGACACCGCGCCGAAGCGGCTGGTGAAGGCCGAGGAAATTGCGCCTGAGCCGAAGAAGAAAGCGCCTGCGCGCAAGGCCGCTGCTGCGTCGCCTGCCGCGGCGCCGGCGAGGAAAGCCCCGGCCCGCAAGACGGCCGGTGCACGTACTGCCGAATCTGAGACGGCTGCCCCGGCGGCGAAGCGCCGCACGGCTGCCACCAAGACGGCAGCACCTGCTAAGCGCGCAGCCGCGCCCGTGAAGGCGGGCGTCACGCGCACCGTCGGGGTGAAGTCCACCGCTGCTGCCGCCAAGACGCCTGCCCGCAAGGCACCGTCGGCACCGTCATCGCGCGTGGCGAAGAAAGCGCCGATCAAGGTCATCGCGGTCAACAAGCCCTCGACCAAGAAGGCCGCGAGTGCCCGCGCAGCCGTCAATCCGGCGCCGGCCAAGCGACCCGCTGGAGCCAAAAGCGTGAGCAGAACGGCGACTAAAACGGCGGCCAAGCCGGCAGCCAAGCCAGCACCCAAGAGAGCCCCGCGCGGCGCGTGAGGCTGCTGCTGGTTGCCGTCGGTCAGCGCCTGCCCGCGTGGGCCGACGAGGCCTACCAGGACTACGCGAAGCGCTTTCCACCCGACCTGCGGCTGGAGTTGAAAGCCGTCAAGGCCGAGCCGCGCAGCGGCAAGACGGCCGAGCAGCTGATGGCGGCCGAGGCCGTGCGCATCGAGGCGGCGTTGCCGAAGGGCGTGCGCCGTGTGGTGCTCGATGAGCACGGCGCGCGGCTGACCACGGTGCAGCTGGCGCAGCGCCTGACAGCCTGGGCGCACGATGGGCGCGACGTGGCCCTGATCGCAGGCGGCCCCGATGGGCTGGCCCCGCCGCTCAAAGCCAGCGCCGATGAGACGCTGCGGCTGTCCGACCTGACCCTGCCGCACGCCTTCGTGCGGGTGCTGCTTGCCGAGGCGCTGTACCGCGCCTGGACGGTGACCACCAACCACCCCTATCACCGCGAATGAACTACCGCGAATGACACACCGCGAATGAAGCGCCGCATGGCCGCCGCGCCCGACTTCATCTACCTTGCGTCGCAAAGCCCGCGGCGTCGGCAGCTGCTGGAGCAGATTGGCGTGCGCTGCGAACTGCTGCTGGCCGATGCGTCTGAAGACGCCGAAGCCTTGGAATCCGAGCGCCCCGGCGAACTGCCGCTGGCCTATGTGCAGCGCGTCACCCGCGCCAAGCTGCAAGCCGCCCAGCAGCGCCTGATGCAGCGCGGGCTGCCGCCGGCGCCGATGTTGTGTGCCGACACCACCGTGGCACTCGGCCGGCGCATCCACGGCAAGCCGCGGAATGCGGCCGATGCGGCGGCGATATTGCAGCAGCTGAGCGGCCGCACCCACCGCGTCATCACGGCGGTGGCCATGGGGGTGATGACGACGCCGGGAATGTCGGAGTCGCTGGCCGTCAGCACCTCGCACGTCACCTTCGCCGAGCTCGATGCAGCGACCATCGAGCGCTACATCGCCAGCGGCGAACCGTTCGGCAAGGCGGGTGCCTACGCCATCCAGGGCGCTGCGGGCGCGTGGGTCAGGCGCATCGACGGCAGCTACACCGGCATCATGGGCTTGCCGTTGTTCGAGACCGCCGAGTTGCTGCGCGCGGTCGGCGTGCGTTGCTGAGGCACCCGCCACGCACTCACCCGGGATGGTGAATGTTTGCCTTGGGTCGACGGCAGGAGGGGCTCGCATACCATCGGTTGAATGCAAGACATCCTGATCAACTGGACCCCGCAAGAAACCCGCGTTGCGGTGATCGAACACGGTGCAGTGCAGGACCTGCACATTGAACGCACGCTCGAACGCGGGCTGGTCGGCAACATCTATGCGGGCAAGGTGGTGCGCGTGCTGCCGGGCATGCAATCGGCCTTCATCGACATCGGCCTCGAGCGCGCTGCGTTCCTGCATGCCGCCGATGTGCAGCTGACCGGCGACAACCCGCGCCACAACGCAGCACCCGGCGTGGTGATCACGCCGCCGCCGATCGAGCGGCTGGTTTTTGAAGGCCAGACGATGACAGTGCAGGTCATCAAGGACCCGATCGGCACCAAGGGCGCGCGGCTGTCGACGCAGATCAGCATTGCCGGGCGCCTGCTGGTGTTTCTGCCGCAAGACGATCACATCGGCATCAGCCAGAAGATTGGCTCGCACGAGGTGCGCGAGCAGCTCCGCACCCGCATGGCGGTACTGGCGCAGGTGCCCGAAGGCAGCGGCCCCACAGGCGGTTTCATCTTGCGCACCAACGCCGAAGAAGCGACCGATGCCGAACTGGCCGACGACATCGCCTACCTGCGAAAGACCTGGAAGGCAGTGCGCGAGCGCAGCTTCAAGTCGCCGCCCAGCACCTTGCTACACCAGGACCTGAGCCTGGTCGAGCGCGTGCTGCGTGACCTGGCCAACGAGGCCACGCAGGCCATCCGCATCGACTCGAAGCTTCAATACAACGCGCTGAAGGCCTTCGGCGAGGCGTTCACCTCAACCTCGGTGGCCAAGCTTGCGCTGTACACCGGCGAGCGGCCCATATTCGATCTGTTCAACATCGACGAAGAAATCGCCCGCGCGCTGACACGCCGGGTCGATTTGAAATCAGGCGGCTATTTGGTGATCGACCAGACCGAGGCGCTGACCACGGTCGACGTGAACACCGGCGGCTACGTGGGTGCGCGCAACTTCGACGACACCATCTTCAAGACCAACCTCGAAGCCACGCAAACCATTGCGCGCCAGCTGCGGCTGCGCAACCTGGGCGGCATCATCATTGTCGACTTCATCGACATGACGCGCGAAGAGCATCAGGCGGCAGTGCTGGCCGAATTCAAGAAACAACTGGCGCGCGACCGCACCAAGGTCACGGTGAGCGGCTTCACGCAGCTGGGGCTGGTGGAGCTGACCCGCAAGCGCACCC
>JANPNF010000173.1:0-19353 GCA_031427315.1 Burkholderiales bacterium
CACGTCGCCCGCGCCCAGCATCGCTGCCCCGCTGAACACCACGATGGCGAGCCCTATGCCGACCAGCCAGGCGCGCTCCAGCCCCCACCAGCGCACGGCACGCACCCACAGCGGGATGGACAGCGCGCCAGCGGCAAAGTAGCTGGCAAGGAACAGCGGCTCATAGGACGGCGCTTGCAAGCGGTCGCGAATGAAGAACAGCACCAGCGTCGCCGGCACCGCGCTGGCGATGCCGTTGACCAGGTACACCGCCAGCAGGCGGCGAAACGCCGGTGTTTCGAACGGCAGCCGCAACGACACCGGCCGCGCGGCAGTGCCCGAACGTGCCGCTGCTGGCAGGGGGGCCGGGGTCGGCGCGGCGCGCAGGCACAGCACGCCGATGGCCAGCACCAGCGCGAACACCACCGTTGTCACCGCCAGTCCGGCCAGCGACGGCAGCACACTCGCGACCAGCACGCCGACCAGGGCCAGGCCCTCGCGCCAGGCCACGATGCGTGCGCGCTGTGGCGCATCGCCACCGAGCCGCGCGCCCCACGACTGGTGCACGACCGTGACGACGCTGTAGCCGAGGTAGGTCACCGCCAGCGTGGCCGCACACCACACCAGCAAGGCCGATGCGCCGTCGACCTGCGGAAAGAACAGTGCGACAAAGCCGGTGGCCAGCACCACGGCCGCCACCGCGATGGCCCACCAGGCCTGACGCCCGCCGCCAGCCAGCCAGCGATCGGCCGCGCGGCCGATCAGCGGGTCGGCAACGGCATCGAGCGCCCGCGCGCCCAGCAACACCGCGCCCAGCGTGGCGAGCGGAACGCCGAACTCGGTGGCGTAGTGGTTGGGCAGTACCACGTACAGCGGCAGCGCGACGAAGGCCAGCGGCAGGCCGAGCGCGCCGTAGCGCACGCCCTGTCGCCAGCGCACCGTCCCGCCATCTTTGTCGACGTCTCTGCCGCCGGCCGAGAGCGCATCGGGATTGATCAGGGCCGTCTCTGCGGGGCGGGCGGCAACATGCGCGGTCACAGTCAGTGGCCTGGTCAGGAACCGCTGGGGGCGCCGGCCAGTAGCGCCTCGCGCAGGCGGGGCTCGGAGGTGCGGGCCGACAGCCAGATGCCGAAGAACAGCCGGGTGAATTCGGTGTCGCGGATCTCGCCGGTGAGCTTGCCGTTGACGAAGAAGCGCGCCGCCACACCCGGTATCTGCACCCCCGTGGTCCGATCACCGGGTGCGATGTCGGGGAAGGCCTGCTTCATTGCCGCCAGCCAGCGGGTCGCTGTCGGTGGCGCAATAGGGCCACTGCGCCGCATCTCCTCGATCGAGCGTTCGGCGATGTCGGTGCTGTCGAAGCCGCGCGCGTAGTCGAGTTCAAGCGCCAGCGGCGACTGGTCGAAGTGCGCCGCGTTGAAACCTGCCCCGACCCACAACCGCGCGTCATAGACGTGGAGCAGGTAATAGGTCAATCGTCCGCTGCCAAGCAACCGTGCGCCGGGCAGCTCGCTGCTCACCTCGGGCGGCGGCGCCGAGCGCGCCAGCGCAGGAGCGTTGACGATGACGGCGCCGCAGGCCAGCGGCAGCGCCAGCAGTGCGCGGCGTCGGCGATCGATCGACGGGCGTTCGCTCATCTCAATCGCGCTGCAGCGTGAACTGCATGACGTTGGTGTTGCCCATCGTGAACGCCGCCTCGCAATAGGCGAGGTAGAACTCCCAGATGCGCATGAAGCGGCTGTCGAAGCCGAGCTGCCGCACCGGCCCTTCCTGGCTCAGGAAGCGCTGCCGCCAACGCAGCAGGGTTTCGGCATAGTCGGGGCCGAATGCCAGTTCGCCCACCACCCGCAGACCGGCGCGTTCGGCGGCCTTGCGGAACTCGCTCGGGCTGGGCAACAAGCCGCCGGGGAAGATGTACTGCTGGATGAAGTCGGTGGAGTGGACGTAACGCTCGAACAGGTCGTCACGGATCACGATGCTCTGCACGCAGGCTTTGCCACCCGGCCTCAGCTGCGCGGCCAGTGTCTCGAAGAAGCTGGGCCAGTATTCGCGGCCGACCGCTTCGAACATCTCGATCGAGGCAATGGCATCGAACGGTGCGTCGCTGTTGCCGCTGTCACCGGTGTTCAGGTCGCGGTAATCCTGGAAGCGCAGCTCACCCGGCAAACCGGCATCGGCGAGTCGCTTTTGCGCCCATGCGAGCTGCTCGCCCGACAGCGTCACGCCGGTGACGGTGGCGCCGAACTCGCGTGCCGCGCATTCGGCCAGCGCGCCCCAGCCGCAGCCGATCTCCAGCACGCGGTCGCCCGGCTTGACGCCGCACTCCGTGAGCGCGCGCCTCACTTTGGCCCACTGCGCGTCTTCCATCGTCTGCGCGTGGTCGCCTTCGAACCAGGCGCTCGAATAGTTCATCGTGGGGTCGAGCCACAGGCGGTAGAACTCATTGCCGAGGTCGTAGTGCGCATGGATGTTTTTCTTGCTGCCCGACCGCGAGTTGCGGTTCAGCCAATGCTTCGCGCGGTACAGCAGCGCGCCCCACCAGGTGCCGTAGACGAGGGACTCGACCTCGCTGCGGTTCGCAATCAACAGCTTGAGCAGTGCTGCCGGATCGGGCGAGATCCAGTCGCCGGCGATGAAGCTTTCGGCGAAACCGATGTCGCCCGAGCGCATCGTCGCTCCGCAGACGTTCCAGTTGATCAGTCGCATGCTGGCGCGCAACCCGCCGTCGACGGCATGGCCGAAGTGCAGGCCGCTGCCGTCGGGCAGCTGGATGTCCAGCGTGCCGTGTTTCAGGTTTTTTAGCAGCCCAAATACCGCGCGGGCGGCGGCCGGGGCGGTGTTGGGCAAGGCCGTGGCGGTGGAAAGTGAGGTGGTGTTCATCACGTCGAGTCGGGTCATGCAGCGGGGCGGAAAGGATAAAAAGAGAACAAACGAAAACGCGCTCTCAGCGCGTCACGAAAACAGCCGGCGGCGACGGTTTGCGCCAGAACGGCACCCGCTTGAACCATAGCCGCAGCGCCTGCCAGTGGATGCGGCCGATCACGCCGACCGTCATCAACGGCATGCCGAAAAACGCCCGGCGCAGGCTGCTGACGGACAGCGCTTCCAATGCGCCGGACACGCTGGTTTGGATCAGCGCGCCGTGCTCGTCGTCGTGGTCGATGCGGGCCACCGTTCTCGACATCACCTTGCGTCCGGTGGCGTCGGCTGGCTGCACGGTGCCGTGGATGAAACGGAACCGATAGCGCCCGGTCACCGCGCAAAACGGCGACACATGAAACACCTTGGCCGCCACCTGGTCTTTCCCATACCCGAGCTGCGGACCGTGCAGCAAGTAGCAGTGCCGCTCGCCGAAGGTGTTGTTGACCTCCACCACCACCGCGGCCAACGTGTCGTCGGCGCGGTGGCAGTACCAAAAGCTGACCGGCTTGAAGGTGTGGCCCAGCACGCGCGGATAGCAGTGCAGCCAGACCTCGCCGTTCGCATCGGTGATGCCGTCACGCAGCAGCAGCCCATCGAGCCAGGCCAGGCTGTCGGCGCGGCCGTCGCCGTGGTCGCGGTCATAGAAGCTGATCAGCCCGAAGCGGTTGCGCGCCAGATCGGCATGCGGTGCGGCGCGCAGGCGGCGCATCGGCAACATCAAAAAGTAAGTCGGGTAAGCGAAGCGGTTCAGCGCTGGCCGCAGCCGGGTGTGGCGCACCTGGCCGAAGCCGATCAAGGGATCGAGCAGGGTCGCGGTTGCAGGAAACGCAGTCATGCGGCCACCGACAACGGGCGTGGCTCGGCTTCGGCCCAGCGCTGGCGCAGCCCATCGACCACGGCGAGACCAGACATCAATCCGTCTTCGTGAAAGCCGTAGCGCGTCCACGCGCCGCAGAACCAGGTGTGCGCCTCGCCCTGCAGCGATGGCACGCACTGCTGCGCGGCGATCGCGGCCGCGTCGAACACCGGGTGGGCATAATCATATTCACCATGGATGGTCTCCGCGCGCGGTTCGGTGATCGGATTGAGCGACACCACCACCGGCGTCTTGAAGGGCAGTGGCTGCAACCGGTTAATCAGGTAGTGCAGGCAGACCGCAGCCAACTCGCGCGAACCGGCTCTGGCGCGCTCGTAGTTCCACGCTGCCCAGGCGATCTGCCGGCGCGGCAGCACGGCGGTGTCGGTGTGCAGCACCGCGCGGTTGCGGTGGTAACGGATGGCGCCCAGCACCTCGCGCTCGGCCGGCGTTGCGTCGGCCAGCAACGCCAACGACTGGTCACTGTGGCAGGCCAACACGGCCTCGTCAAACAGCTCGGTGCCGGTGTCGGTGGCCACACTGACTTGCCCGCTCGCTGACAAACGCCGAACGCTGCGCACCGGCGTATTCAGCCGCGCATCGGGAATGTGTCGCAGCAGCTTCTCGACGTACTGGCGTGCGCCGCCCTGCACGGTGAACCAGCGCGGCCTTCTCGTCACCTGGATCAGGCCGTGGTTGTGGCAGAAGCGGATCATCGTGGCGATCGGAAACCGCAGCATCTGATCGGTCGGGCACGACCAGATGCAACCGATCATCGGCAGGAAATACCAGTCGCGAAATTCGACGCTGAAGCGGTGTTCGGCGAGGAAGTCGCCAATGGCCTGTTGCTGCTCGGTGGCGATGCCGCGTTCAGTGAGGGTGGTGGCCAGGCGATTGAAGCGCATCAGGTCGCGCAACATCCGCCAGAAGGCGGGGCGCGCCAGGTTGCGGCGCTGCGCAAACACGCCGTTCAGGTCGCTGCCGCTCCATTCAAGGCCAATGTCGGGCACCTGCACCGAAAACGACATGTCCGACAGCGCGGTGGGCACCTGCAATGCGCCGAAGAGCTCAATCAGCTTCGGATAGGTGCGCTCGTTAAAGACCAGAAAACCGGTGTCCACACCGTGGGTCTGGCCGTCCAGCGTGATGTCGACAGTGTGGGTGTGACCGCCGAAATAGGCACCTGCCTCGAACAGCGTGACTTGTGCGTCGCGAGCCAGTGCGTACGCAACAGACAGGCCAGAGATGCCGGAGCCGACGACCGCCACGCGGCGTGTGCCGTCAAACACCCGCCACCTTTTCAGTACGCGAAAACATGAAAACGGTGACAACGCTCCGAAGAGACGTCACCACCGCTTTGAATAAAGAAGCTGCACAGCGCCCGGAAGCGAATAACGGAGGGAGGAGGAATGAAAACCGCCACCGGATTTCGGTCGGCCGTGCCGACTGGCTGTACAACGCGAAACTGTGTGCAGGACTGCTCGAGAAATTCGACCTGCCGGATTCTGAATCCAAATCAGAACAAGCAACCGCTGATTTCGTCAAGTCCCTACGCCCAGTGTAGCCAATAAAACGACACAGGAGTTCCCCTAGTTCCATTGCAATCGCTGCTTTGCGGCTGCCGACCGATCGAGTGCAATTCTCATCGCGTTGCCTAATGGTGGTTGCAGCGAAATAAACCATGCTGTCTAAAATATAACTGAACGGTATTCGTGGTGCGTTGGTGAGCGAATTCAGGGCGTGGCCAGCAGTTTTTCGATGCCGTCGACGAACGATTTGTCGTCTGGCGCCGTGAGCGCGCTGTAGCTCTCTACCGTGGTGCCGTCTTTGGCAATCACGTACTTGTGAAAATTCCAACGCGGCGCCGAGCCGGTGATTCGGCGCAGCTCGACGTACAGCGGGTTGACATCAGCGCCAGCGCTGCTCGACACACGTGTTTTGGTGAACATGGGAAATTTGACGCCGAAGGTGCTGGCACAAAACGACGCGATCTCCTGGTTGCTGCCGGGTTCCTGGCTGCCGAAATCATTGGAAGGAAAGCCCAGCACCACCAGGCCGCGGTCGCGGTACCGGGCGTACAGGGCTTCCAGGCCTTTGTATTGCGAGGTGAATCCGCAATAGCTGGCGGTGTTGACGACGACAACGACCTTGCCGCTGTACTGGCAAAGGCTCTGGGGTTTTTCGTCCTGCAGCCGCGGCATGCTGCGGTCGAGCAAGGCAGGGCAACCAGCTGCCTGCGCGCCGAGCGCACCCAGCAGCAGCACGGCAGCCGCCATCGATTTCAGCGGGGCCTTGAGCGATCGAATGGTTGAGGTGTCCATACCCTGTCCTGGTCAAAAAATGGAAACAGCGTACATTGTGCTCATTGAAATTCAAGCGTGCCATGAGTGATCCCACACGAAGTCTGAAGTCTTTGACCTTGGCCATCTCGGCCGTTGAGAGAGACACCGGCCTGACCAAAGACACGCTGCGCGTCTGGGAGCGCCGCTATGGGTTCCCACAGCCTGAGCGCGACGCCCATGGCGAGCGCGCCTACCCGCTGGAGCAGGTAGAGAAGCTGCGCGTTGTCAAACGCTTGATGGATGGTGGGCACCGCCCCGGGCGGCTGGTGCCGATGCCGCTCGACGCGTTGGTAGAACTCAGCGAGAACACCGTGGATGCGCCCCGCCGCGCCAGTGTCGAGCTGGGCGCGCCTGACCTGAAGTCTTACCTCGCGTTGATGCGGACGCACGATGTGGATGCGCTGCGTCGCCTGTTGCTGCAGACGCAGATGCGGCTCGGGCTGTCTCGCTTCGTCATCGATGTCGTGTTGCCGCTGAACACGCTGGTCGGCGATGCGTGGATGCGCGGCCAGCTCGAAATCTTCGAAGAGCATGCCTACATCGAATGCCTGCACGGTGTGCTGAGGCAAGCGCTGGCCGGTATCCCGGAAGCGGCGGCGCTCGACCGGCCGCGCGTGTTGCTGACCACCTTGCCCGGCGAACCCCACGGCCTTGGGCTGCTGCTCGCCGAAGCCTTGTTTGCGCTCGAAAGCGCGCGCGTGCTGTCGCTGGGCGTGCAGACGCCGGTGTGGGACATCTCCCTGGCCACTGCGGCGCACCGCTGCGACATCGTGGCGCTCGGCTTCACCGGCTGCATGAATCCGAATCAGGTGGTCGATGGACTGACCGAATTGCGCAGCAAGCTGCCACCGGAGGTCGAGCTGTGGGTCGGCGGCTCGGCGCCGGTGCTGCATCGCCGACCGGTCGAGGGCGTGATGGCGTTCGCGTTGCTGCAGGACATTCATCCGCAGATCGAGCGCTGGCGGCACGGGGGCGTCTGATGGCAACGGCACCGACCTTTCGCGGCAACAAGTCGGCGTTGCCGCAGAAGACCTGCGTCGAATGCCAGCGGCCGATGACCTGGCGCCTTGCCTGGGCCAAGAATTGGGACGAGGTGAAATACTGCTCCGATCGTTGTCGAACCCAGGCGCGGCGTGCGCCGCCAGCGGCATGACGACCGCGGTCCGCCGCCTGGTGCTGGTGTTGGGCGACCAGCTCACGCTGAGCAGTCCGGCGCTCGCCGAATTCGACCCGGCCCGTGACCGCGTGCTGATGATCGAGGCGCCCGGCGAAGCCACGCAGGTCTGGAGCCACAAGGCGCGCATCGCGCTTTTCCTCTCGGGCATGCGGCACTTTCGCGATGCCTTGCGTGAAGCCGGTTTTACCGTCGACTACCTGTCACTGGGCGACAGCAGCGAGCCCACGCTGGTCCGCCGATTGGCGCAGCAATTGGCACGCTGGCAACCGGAGACACTGCGGCTGCTCGAGCCCGGTGAATGGCGTTTGCAACAGGACATTTCCGCGGCGGCGCACGACGCCGGTGTTGCGTTGCAGTTGCTCGACGACCCGCATTTCTTTTGCTCGCGCGCTGACTTTGCGCGCTGGGCTGGCAAATACAGCGGTGGCTTGCGGATGGAGTATTTCTACCGGGAGATGCGGCGTCAGCACCATGTGCTGATCGACCGCGATGCGGCGAAGCCTGACCAGCCCGAAGGCGGGCAATGGAACTACGACGCCGAGAACCGCAAGGGCTATCCGAAACGCGGGCCGGGGCTGATCCCGCCACCAGAAGCCTTCGAGCCTGATGCGCTGACGCGCGAGGTGTTCGCCGACGTCGAGCGGCTGTTTCCGGACCACCCGGGGTCACTCGCATACTTCCTGTGGCCGGTCACACGCGACCAGGCGCTGCTGGCGTTACAGGCTTTCATCGACCACCGCCTGGTCAACTTCGGTGACCACCAGGACGCGATGTGGTCGGACACGCCGTTCGGCTGGCATTCGCTGCTGGCCAGCAGCCTGAACCTGCACCTGCTCGATCCGCGCGAGGTGATTGCCGCCGCCGAGCAGGCCTATCGCGATGGCCGCGCACCGCTGGCGGGTGTCGAAGGCTTCATTCGGCAGATCCTCGGCTGGCGAGAGTTCATCCGCGGCGTCTACTGGCGGGACATGCCGCAGATGGCCGAGGCGAACCATTACGGCCACACGCGCCCACTACCGCGCTGGTTCTGGACTGGCGACACGAAGATGGCCTGTGCGCGCGACGCCATCGAGCAAACGTTGCAGTACGGCTATGCGCACCACATCCAGCGGCTGATGGTGACCGGCCTGTTCGGCCTGCTGGCCGAGATTGACCCAACCCAGGTGGCTGCCTGGTATCTCGCGGTGTACGTCGACGCGGTCGAATGGGTTGAGCTGCCCAATGTGGCTGGCATGGCGCTGTATGCCGATGGTGGGCGCTTCACGAGCAAGCCGTATGTCGCCTCCGGCGCCTACATCCAGCGGATGAGCAACCACTGCGGTCATTGCACCTATGCGCCCGACGCCAAGGCCGCTCAGGCCTCCGGCAAACCGCTGTGCCCTTACACCACGCTGTACTGGCACTTCCTCGACCGCCACGAAGCGGCCCTGAGTGCCAACCCGCGCACCGCCTTGATGGCCCGCAACGTCGCCCGGCTGGAGCCAGCGCAGCGCGAACGCATCCGCGCCGATGCACAGCGCTTACTGCAGCACCTCGAAGACCTTTGACCCACGTTGGGCGCAGCGTCCCTCCTACACCCTGCGCAAGCGCAACGCGTCTAAAATTACTTAGGTTTTCTGACCGCGCCGCCTATCATATCCAGCATGCTTTACCCCGAACTTTTCAAGCAGCTCGAAGCCGTGCGTTGGAGCATGGACACCGACATCCCCTGGGATCGCTTCGATGCCAGCTTGCTCACCGATGAGCAAGCGCAGACGATCAAAATGAACTCGATCACCGAGTGGGCGGCGCTGCCGGCCACCGAGATGTTTTTGCGCGACAACCGTGACGACAGCGACTTCTCCGCTTTCATGAGCGTCTGGTTCTTCGAAGAGCAAAAGCATTCGCTGGTGCTGATGGAGTACCTGCGGCGCTTCAGGCCCGACCTGGTGCCCACCGAAGCCGAGTTGCACGAGGTGCGCTTCGAGTTCGACCCGGCCCCCGCGCTGGAGACACTGATGATGCATTTCTGCGGCGAGATTCGGCTGAATCATTGGTACCGCCGTGCCGCCGAATGGCATGCCGAGCCGGTGATCAAGGCGATCTATGAAACCCTGGCCCGCGACGAAGCGCGGCACGGCGGCGCCTACCTGCGTTACATGAAGCGCGCGCTGAACAAGGCGGGCGACGAGGCGCGTGCGGCCTTCGCCAAGGTCGGCGTGTTGATGGCGAGCGCCCGCCGCACGGCGCAGGCGCTGCACCCGACCAACCTGCATGTGAACGAAAGCCTGTTCCCGCGCGACACGGTGCAAAGCCGGCTGCCCGATCCGGTGTGGCTGGAAGCGTGGCTCGATCGGCAGATCCAGTTCGATGCCGAATGGGAAGGCAAGGTCGTCGACCGCATCCTGCACAACATGAGCCTGCTGATGGAGCGCAGTTTCGCGACGGTGCAGGAGCTCAACCGTTTCCGCAAGGAAGTGACGCTGCGGCTCGCCGCGGCTGCACAGCTCAAAGCGGGTGTGGCCCCGGCCTGAGTCTCGTTGCTGCCGATGTCAGCGGGCGGCGTTGGACGATGCCCCTTCCGATGAGCGATTTCACCGACAAGCTGTGCCCGCCCAGCGAGATCGAATTGCGGGTGGCTGCGCTGGCGCAGCCGGTGGTGTTCACCAACGGCGTGTTCGATCTGCTGCACCGTGGTCATGTGATGTGTCTCGCGCAGGCGCGCGCGCTCGGCAACAGCCTGGTCGTCGGACTCAATAGCGACACGTCGGCGCGGGGTTTGGGCAAAGGCCCTGAGCGGCCGCTGAACACGCAACTCGACCGCGCCTGCGTGCTGGCGGCGCTGGAGAGTGTCAGTCTGGTCGTCGTGTTCGACGAACCGACGCCCCTCGAATTGCTCCGGCGTGTGCGGCCGCACTGGTACGTCAAAGGCGGTGATTACGACATCGAGACGTTGGCCGAAACCGCGTTGGTGCGCAGCTGGGGCGGCGATGCGCGTGCGTTGCCTTACGCCGACGGGCAGTCCACCACCCGCCTGGTGCAGCGCATCCGCGGTTGATTGGCCGGTGAATCGCCCTGCGGGGCGTTGTCGTTAGCCAAACACTGCGTGCCACAGCGCCAGCACCGCGCTGCGCTGCGTGGTCATCGCCTCCAGCGGCACCTGCGTCGGCTGCTCGTCCAGGCGCGCGGCGTGTTGCGCGCGGCGCAGATCGCGGTAGGCGTCTGCGGCTGCCGTGCCGATCGATGGCGGCAACAAGCCAGCCGCCTCGGCCCGTTGCAGCAGTGCGATGTTGCCCACGTTCGGAATCAGTTCCGGCTGTGTCTTGCTGTGTTCCAGCACCAGCACCTGCACCGCGAATTCGACATCCATCATGCCGCCGGCGCTGTGCTTGATGTCGAACATCTCGCTCTTCACGGGGTGGGCTGCGGCCACCTTGTCGCGCATCGCCCGCACCTGATTGCGCAGCGCCATTGGGTCGCGCGGCGCCGCCAGCACCGCGCTGCGCACCGCATCGAATGGTGCGGCCAGTATCGGATCACCGGCGCAGAAGCGGGCGCGCGTCAGCGCTTGGTGCTCCCAGGTCCAGGCGGTGTTGCTGCCACGGCCGGTCTGGTATTTCTCGAAGCTGGCGACCGAGGTCACCAGCATCCCCGAGCCGCCGTTCGGCCGCAACGCGGTGTCGATGTCGAACAGCTCGCCGGCGGCGGTGCGCAGCGTCAACCAGCCGATCAGCTTGCGCACGAAAGCGGCGTAGACCTCGCTGGCCTTGTCGGTGTCGGGCTCGCCGGTGTCGTCGTAGAGGAACACCACATCGAGGTCGCTGCCGTAGCCCAGCTCCTTGCCGCCCAGCTTGCCGTAAGCAATGACTGCGATCTGCGGCAGCTCGCGGTGCCGCTGCTTCAGGTGCTTCCAGGCCCAGCGGATGGCACAGGCCAGCGTCGCATCCGCCAGCGCCGACAAGTCATCGGCCACCTGCTCGACCGTGATGTGGCCCTCGACATCGCGCACCAGCGTGCGGAACACCTCGGCATGGTGCGCTCGACGCAGCGTGTCGAGCAGCGCTTCTTCATCGACATGACCGGAGCGGCCCCAGGCCGCATAGCGCGCTTCGAGTTCGGCGCTGAACTCGCCCGCATCGAAGCGGCCGTGCAGCAGCCGCTCATCGGCGAGTTCGTCGACCACGCCGGGATGCAGCATCAGGTAGCGGATTGGCCAGCGCGCCAGCCCCAGCAAGCGCAACAGCCGACTCTGCACCTCGGGCCGTTCGGCCAGCAAGGCGATGTAGCTCTCACGGCGCAGCAGCGGCTCCAGCCAATCGATGAAGCGCGCGGCAGCGTCCATCGTGCAACGGCCGTCGTTCACCGCGTCGGCCGCACGCAGCACCAGCTTGGCCAAACGCGCCTTGCTCTCGTCGCGCAGCACCTTGATCTTCGGGTGCGCGCACCAGGGCTTGACCCGCGCGGCGAGTGCCTCGGGCAGCTTGGCAAGAAAGTCACCACTGTCGACCGGCTGCAGGCTCGGCGTGCAGCCGCGGCAGGTGATGCCGTTGGCGCTCGGCGGTGCGGGCTGACCCTCATGCAGCAAGGCATCGAACTCGGTGGCCACGAATTCGCGGAATTCGCACAACCGATCGAGCAGCTCACAGGCGTCTGCCGTGGAACGCAGGCCCAGGCTGCAAGCGATCCAGCGCAGGTCGGCATCGGCACTCGGCAGCAGGTGTGTCTGCTGGTCGTCGAGGAATTGGATGCGGTGTTCGAGCCGGCGCAGGAAAACGTAGGCCTCGGCCAGGCGTGCGGCGCTGGCCGGCTTCATCAGGCCACCGGCAGCGAGCTTGTCGAGCGCCTTCAAGGTCGAGCGGGTGCGGATCTCGGGGAACTGACCGCCGCGCACCACCAGCAGCAACTGCACGATGAACTCGATCTCGCGGATACCACCGCGTGACAGCTTCACATCGTTGGCGCGTTCGGGCCTGCCGGCCGCACGGCGCTGGGCCTCGTCGCGCACCTTGCGGTGCAACTGCCGCAGGCCCTCGAACACGCCGTAGTCGAGGTAGCGGCGGTAGACGAAAGCATTGACGGTGTGGCGCAGGGCCTGGATCTGCGGCGTGGCGATGCACGCGCGGGGCGCGACGACGCGGCTTTTCAGCCAGGCAAAACGTTCCCACTCTCGGCCGTGGGCTTGCAGGTACTCCTCCAGCATCGGCAGGCTGACCACCGGCGGGCCCGAAGCACCATTCGGCCGCAGCGCCAGATCGACGCGGAACACGAAGCCGTCTTCGGTGGTGTCGCCGATCAGTGTGTAGAGGCTGCGCACCACCTGCGAAAAATACTCATGCGCGCTGAGCGGTCGCGGGCCAGCGGTGTCGCCACCGTCTTCATAGACGTAGATCAGATCGATGTCGGACGACACGTTCAGTTCGCGGGCGCCCAGCTTGCCCATGCCGACGATCCAGAACTCGATGCGCTGGCCGAGTGCATTGAGTGGCGGGCCGCAGCGCGCGTCTTGCTCGGCCATGGCGTGCGCCAGTGCCACATCCAGCGTGGTCTCGGCCAAATCGGTCATGGCGGCGGTGATGTCCTGCATCGCCGCGCCCTGCTCGATGTCCTGCACCGCCAGCCTTTCGAGCACCAACTGGCGGGTCACCCGCAGCGCGCTGGCGAGCGGACGGCCGCCATCGACAAGACGCTGAATCAGCTCGGCCATCACTGCCGAACGCGGCAGTCCCGGCGGCAGCAGGCTGAGCTCGTCGGCGTAGCGGCGGCGGATGCGCTGTACGAAGCGGCTGTGATCGGCGCGGGCCGCCGCGGCGGCGCCGAGGGGAGGCTCCGCTGAGCTTGAATTCGCGACCGTGTCGCAGCGGTGGGAACCCATGGGTCGGTCCGAGGGTCTGTGCTAAATTACTTTGCGCCCAGGGCGCACCGCCCACCCCGGCGCCCCGCACCACCGATGCCTGTTTCCGAAGACGACGCGACTTCCGCATTGACCCCTCAACGTCTCGCCCCGGTGCGGTGGCAGTGGCGCACCATCAAGGTAGTGAGCCTGCTGCTCGCCGCAGCATGGGGACTGTTGATCGCGGCATGGGTGGCATTGCACCTGCTGATTTTGCCGCACATCGACCAATGGCGAGCGCCGATCGAACGCTACGCCAGCCAGTTGCTCAATCAACCTGTGCGCATTGGCACGATCATCGCCAACCGCAATGGCTGGTTGCCGACGCTGGAGCTGCGCGACGTGGCGTTGCTCGATGCCCAGGCGAGGCCCGTGTTGCAGTTGCCTCGCGTGGTCGGGGCTTTGTCAGCGAAGTCCCTGTTGTCGCTGCAGCCGCGCTTTGCGCAATTGCTGATTGATGGCGCCGACCTCGACGCCCATCGCGATGCCGACGGCCGGGTCTTCGCGGCCGGGTTCGAGCTCAGCGGGCCGGGCGCCGACCACCGCCCGCTGTCCAACTGGTTGCTCAAACAGCACGAGGTGGTGTTGCGCAACGGCGTCGTGCGCTGGCGTGATGCATGGCATCCCGCCGAGCCGCTGCGCTTTACCCATGTTCAGTGGGTCATTAAAAACGGCTTGCGTCGGCACGAGCTGCGCGTCGACGCCACACCGCCGCTCACCTGGGGCGAGCCCATCACGCTGCGGGGCCGTTTCACCCAACCGCTGCTGGCCGAACCCGCGGACTGGACGCGCTGGCAGGGCACGGTGCATGCCAGCGCGCCGCGGGTCGATGTGGCTGCGCTGCTGCCCCATGCCGCGCTGCCGGCCGGTCTGACGCAGGGCCGCGGTGCGCTGCGGGCGTGGATCGAGGTGGCCAACGGGCGCGCCGATGCGGCCACGCTGGATGTAGCGCTTCGCGACGTGACCCTGAAGCCGCGTCTGGAGCGCGATGCACTGGTGTTTGCCGAAATGTCGGGGCGCCTGGTCGGGCGTCGCGATGCCCAGGGCGTGGCGCTGGAGGCCCGTCAGTTCAGTTTTGCGACCGTTGATGGCCTGCGCTGGCCGGCCAGCACGGTGGCGCTGCGTTGGCAGCAGTCACCGGCCGGTGAGCTGACCGGTGGCGAACTGAGTGCCGACCACCTGAACCTCGCCGTGCTCACGCAGGTGACGCAACGGCTGCAGCAGGGCGCGAGCGCCGGCCCCTGGATGACCGCACTGAACCCGCGTGGCCAGGTCGATGGCCTGACGCTGCGCTGGTCCGGCGCGCTGGTGGCCGATTCAACCGCGGTGCCGCAGGCGGCGGGCGCCGCAGCCCCGTCGGCTGTGCGCTGGGCCCTGCCGCATCGCTATGACCTGCGCGCCACGGTGAGCGGCCTGGCTCTCGCGGCGGCGGCTTCTGCCGATCCGCTGGCCATCGGCCGGCCAGGGGTGCGCAATGCCGATCTGGTCCTGAACGCCAGCGAGCGCGGCGGCGAGGTCTGGATCGCGATGAAGCAGGGCGAGCTGGCTCTGCCTGGGGTGTTTGCCGAACCCCTGCTGCCGCTGGATCGCTTTGATGCCGCGATGAGCTGGCGCATCGAGGCCCCGACTGCGCCCGGCAGCGCGCCGCAGGTGACAGTGAAGGTGCAGCAAGCCCGCTTCGCCAATGCCGATCTGCAGGGCGAATTCCAGGGCAGCTGGGCGAGCGGCGCTGCGACGGCAGCCAGCGCCCGCGGGATCGATCTGCGTTATCCCGGCCGGCTCGATCTTGAGGGCACGCTGACCCAGGCCGACGCCACGCGGGTCGCACGCTACCTGCCGCTAGGCATTGGCGCCGAGGCGCGCCGTTACGTCGAACATGCGGTGCAGGCGGGTCGCCTGGCGCAGGTCAGCTTCCGCGTGAAGGGCGATCTGAACGACTTCCCGTTCGCTGACGTGCACAGCGCGGGCGACAGCATGTTCCGCATCGCGGGGCAGGTCGAGGACCTCCGATTCGCCTATGTGCCCAGCCTGCCGGCGAATGCTGCCGAGCCGGCCTACATCTCGCCGTGGCCAGCGTTTGAGGCGCTGAGCGGCGAGCTGGTGTTCGACCGGCTGTCGATGCAGATCCGCAACGCCCAGGCGCGCACGCAGGGCGTGACGCTGACCGGCGTGCACGGTGGCATCAAGCGGCTGGACGAGCGGCCGGTGCTCATGCTGGAAGGTGCGGGGCGCGGCGCCTCGGGCGACCTGTTGCGCTTCGTCAATGCGTCGCCGGTGGGCGGCTGGATTGGCAACGCGCTGGCCCAAAGCACCGCCACCGGCAATGCCGAGCTGAAGCTCACGCTGACGGTGCCGCTGGCCGATCCACCCGCCACCGCAGTGCGCGGCAGCGTCGCGTTGACCGGCAGTGATGTCAGGCTGCGCCCTGACATGCCGATGCTCAGCGGCGCGCGTGGCCGCATCGATTTCTCGCAGCAGGGGTTTTCCATCGTCGGCGGCGCCGGCAAGCTGCTGGGCGGCGAGGTGACCATCGACGGCGGACTGCAGCCTGACGGCGCCATGCGCTTTGCGGCGCAAGGCACGGTGACCGCCGACGGCCTGCGGCGCAGCAGCGATGTCGGCAGCCCCGTGGCTCGCCTCGCTGCCTCGCTGAGCGGCCAGGCGGCGTACCGTGTGGCGTTGAACCTGGTGAACAGCAAGCCCGATTTACTGGTCACCAGCAACCTCGTGGGGCTGGCCAGTGATTTGCCGCTGCCCTTGCGCAAGGCGGCCGATGCCCCGCTGGCGCTGCGTTTCCAGGCGGCCGCGGTCGCCGACGCGGCCTCGACATCGACGTCGACCACGGCCGCCCGCGACTTCATCCGCCTCGACCTCGGCAGCCTGCTTCAGGCGCATTACGTGCGCGATGTGTCTGCCGCCGGCCCGCGCGTGCTGCGCGGGGGCATCGGTGTGATGGAGCCGGCCCAGATACCCGCTGCCGGTGTCGCCGCAACGCTCAATGTGCCAAGCCTGGACCTGGGCGACTGGCAGCGGCTGATCGATGGCCCGACCGACGGCCCGACCGTGCCGCCGGGCGCCACCGCAGGCAGCGACGCCAGCCCCTACTGGCCGACCACCATCGGCTTGCGCGCGCAAGAGCTGCAGTTCGGCAGCCGCCGACTGAATCAGGTGGTCGCCAAGGTGGCGCTGGCGGGCCCGCTGTGGCGCGTCAACCTCGAATCGGAGCAGGCCAGCGGCACCCTCGAATACAGCCCGCCCCGCGCCATGGCGCCGCCTTCGGCGGGCAGCGGCGAGGCCAGCGCCGCGGGTTCGGCGGGGCGGCTTTATGCCCGCTTGACGCGGCTGTCGCTGCCCAAGGAAGACGCGGCCGATGTCGAGACGCTGCTCGATCAGCCCGCGCAGTCGGTGCCCGCGCTTGATGTCGTCGTCGACGACCTGGTGCTGCGCGGCAAGCGGCTCGGGCGGCTGGAGCTCGATGCGGTGAACCGTGCCGGTGCCCGCGAATGGCGGCTGACTCGCCTCGCGCTGACCACACCCGAAGCGCGCCTGACGGCCAGCGGCAACTGGTCTGCGGTGGCCGGGAATGCCAGCCTGCCCGCGAGTCCTTCTGCAACGCCCGCCACGCCCGCCACCGTGCGCCGGATGATGCTGAACTTCAAGCTCGAACTGAGCAATGGCGGCGCGCTGATCGAACGGCTGGGCTTCGGCAAGGTGGTCAAGGGCGGCAAGGGCGGAATGTCGGGGCAGATCGCCTGGGACGGCTCGCCGCTGGCCATCGACTACCCGAGCCTGACCGGGCAGATCAACCTGTCGGTGGCCGCCGGGCAGTTCCTCAAGGCCGACCCGGGCGTCGGCCGGCTGCTGGGCGTGCTCAGCTTGCAGGCGCTGCCGCGGCGCTTCGTGCTCGACTTTCGCGACCTGTTCCAGCAGGGCTTCGCGTTCGACGACATCAGCGGCGACCTGCAGATCGCCGCTGGCGTGGCCAAGACCAACAACCTGCGCATGCGCGGCGTGCAAGCCGCGGTGTTGATGGAGGGCAAGACCGACATCGAGCAGGAAACGCAGGACCTGCGGGTCATCGTCGTGCCCGAAATCGACGCGGGCACCGCCTCGCTGGCTTATGCCGCGATCAACCCGGCCATCGGCCTCGGGGCGTTTTTGGCGCAGACACTGTTCAGCAAGCCGTTGATCGCTGCCAGCACGCGAGAATTCCGCATCACCGGGTCGTGGACAGAGCCGAAGGTCGACAAGATCGAACGCAGCTTCACCGACGCCGTACCCAACATTCCGGCGCCGAGCGTGGCGCCTGCGCCGCCCATTCCTGCTGCCTCGTCGGCCAGCGACCCCGAAGGAAAGCCATGAAGATCGCCGCACTGCAGATGGTCGCCACACCCGATGTCGAGCGCAACCTGGCCGCCGCCGACCGGCTGATCGCGCAGGCCGCCGATGCGGACGCCACGCTGGTCGCGTTGCCCGAGTATTTCTGTCTGATGGGCCACAACGACCGCGACAAGCTGGCGATCGCCGAGGCCGCAGGTGCCGGACCGATTCAGAACAGCCTGTCGGCCGCGGCCCGCCGCCACGGCCTGTGGGTGATCGGCGGCACGCTGCCGATCCGCAGCGACGATGCCGACCACGTCTACAACGCCTGCTGCGTCTTTGCGCCCGACGGCAAGCAGGCGGCGCGCTACGACAAGATCCACCTGTTTTGCTTCGACAACGGCCGCGAGCGCTACGACGAAGGCCGCGTGCTGCGCGCAGGCAGCGAGCCGGTGGCGTTCGACGCGGCGGCGGCGGGGGCAGTGGCCGGATCGCTGACACCGCTGCGGGTGGGTCTGAGCATCTGCTACGACCTGCGCTTTCCCGAGCTTTATCGCGCGCTGATGGCCGTGCCTGGCCAACCGCCGTGCGACCTCATCGCAGTGCCCGCTGCGTTCACCCACACCACCGGCCAAGCGCACTGGGAACTGCTGCTGCGTGCCCGCGCGGTTGAGAACCAGTGCTACGTGATCGCGGCAGCTCAAGGCGGGCTGCACGAGAACGGGCGGCGCACCTGGGGCCACAGCATGGTCATCGACCCCTGGGGTGAGGTGCTCGCGGTGCAGCCGGAGGGCGAGGGCGTGGTGCTGGCCGAGCTCGATCTGGAGCGGCTGGCGGCGGTGCGTGCGCAGCTGCCAGCGCTCGCGCACCGGCGGCCCGACGGGCGGTTTTGAATCAGGCGTCGGCTTGAGCCGCCGCGGCAATCACCTGCGCGACAGCGGCGGTGAGCTTCTTGCCGTAGGGCACGTGCAAAAACTCGTTCGGCCCGTGCGCGTTGCTCTTCGGGCCGAGCACGCCGCACACCATCATCTGCGCGGCCGGGAAGCCGCGCTGCAACAGGCTCATCAGCGGGATCGTGCCGCCTTGACCGATGTGACCGCAGTCGGCGCCGAAATGGTTTTGTGAGGCGGTGTTCAGCGCGTCGGCCAACCAGGGCGCGAGCGGCGGTGCGTTCCAGCCCGTTGCCCCAGAGGGGCAACTCGTCACACTACCTCCGGAGGGGCGACCTCCGCCACCACCCGCCCGCCCATCGGCGCTGAAGGTCACCTTGGCGTTGTACGGCGCGTTGTCTTCGAGCAGCGCTTTCAACTTCGCCGCCGCCTCGTTGCCATCTACCAGCGGCGGCAGGCGCAGGCTGAGCTTGAAGGCGGTGTAGGGCCGCAGCACATTGCCCGCGCTGCGCATGTCGGGAAAACCGTCGGCACCGGTGACGCTGAGTGTGGGCTTCCAGGTGCGGCGGATCAGCGCATCGAGCGGGTCGGTGCTGGTGGGCAAGGTGGCGCCGCCGTCGGCACCACACGCCCACGGAAAGCGCTTCCAGACCTCGTCGCCCAAGGCCAGCGCGGTGGCCCGGGCCTGCTCGATGCGGTCGGCGGGGATCTCGCAGTGGAAGCTCTGTGGCAGCAGCTCGCCGGTGGTGGAGTCTTCCAGGCGGTCGAGCAGCTGCCGCAGGATGCGAAAGCTCGACGGCACCAGGCCGCTCGAATCGCCCGAGTGCACGCCCTCGGTCAGCACCTCGACCTTCAGCACCCCGCTGACCATGCCGCGCAGGCTGGTGGTCAGCCACAGCTGGTCGTAGTTGCCAGCGCCGCTGTCGAGGCACACCACCAGGCCGACGCGGCCGAGCTGCGGCTTCAACGCATCGATGTAGGCCGGCAGGTCGAACGAG
>JANPNF010000174.1:0-6102 GCA_031427315.1 Burkholderiales bacterium
GAGATGGTGCCGACCTGGGCGATTTCCTTGCTGGTGGTGGTGGGCTTCGATTGCGCCTTCAGCTGCTCGACCAGGGCCGTCACGGCCTTGTCGATGCCGCGCTTGAGGTCCATCGGGTTCATGCCGGCGGCCACGTACTTCATGCCTTCGTGGACGATGGCCTGCGCCAGCACGGTGGCGGTGGTGGTGCCGTCACCGGCGATGTCGCTGGTCTTGGAAGCAACTTCCTTGACCATCTGCGCGCCCATGTTCTGCAGCTTGTCTTTGAGCTCGATTTCCTTGGCCACGGACACACCGTCCTTGGTCACGGTCGGGGCGCCGAACGAGCGCTCGAGCACCACGTTGCGACCCTTGGGGCCGAGCGTGACCTTGACCGCGTTGGCCAAAATGTTCACGCCTTCGACCATGCGTGCGCGGGCCTCGCCGCCGAAAATTACGTCTTTTGCTGCCATGTGTTTTTCTCCTGAATATTGAGGGGTGCTTTAGCGAAGAAGTGATTACTTCTCGACCACGGCAAACAAATCTTCTTCGCGCATGACCAGCAGCTCGTCGCCATCGACCTTGGCGGTCTGGCCGCTGTACTTGCCGAACAGCACACGATCACCGACCTTGATGTTCAGGGCGATGAAGTCACCCTTTTCGTTACGCTTGCCGGGGCCGACCGCAAGCACTTCGCCTTGATCGGGCTTCTCCGCAGCAGCATCAGGAATGACGATGCCAGAGGCAGTCTTGGTTTCCTGATCCAGGCGCTTGACGATCACGCGATCGTTCAGAGGACGAAGTTTCATAGCATCTCCTTGAAGGGTAAAAAATTAGGTCGATGTCGGCACTGGCGGGGGACGACTCGCCGCAGCGGCACGTCCAACTGATCCGCCAGAACCTGAATCACAGTTAGCACTCACCGAGCGCGAGTGCTAGCAAAATGATTATAGGGACGATGCGCGACAGTTCAAGGGCCTGTGCCCGGTCGTTTTTGACGCGTCCACGGCAGCGCCGAAGCTGGGCGGGCAAGTAGCCGCGCTGCTCAGTGCGGCGGCGACGCAGCGCTTTCGTCGGTGTCGTCAGCTGCGATGCCGGCGGCGACCCGGTAGCCCTCGCTTGCCCACGCGCCGAAGTCGGCGTTCTTGCAGCGCACGCTGCAAAACGGGCGAGACAGGTTTGAGCTGGCGTAGACGCTGTCGCCACCGCACGCGGGGCAGCGGACGATGCGTTCGGGCACGCGGGCGGGGTTCACGAGCACAAGGTCAGCTCGAAGCTGCTGTCGGCGGCGTGCGGTCGCAGTCGGCCTTCCGCGTCCTGGCGCATCAATCGCACAGACACCATAAGTCGGTGGCCCGTGATTTCGGGCACCAGACCGCCGGTTGGATCCAGCCGCACCCGCATCAGATGGTAGGAACGACCGGCAGGCAGGCTTTGCTGAAACTGGCCGGCCACTGCGGTCACCCGTTGGGGCGCGCCAGAATCGCGCAGCAAGCCAAGCAGCACCGTCAGTGCTTCGGCCAGTGGCAGCAACAGCGAGATCCAGCGAGCCAGGTCGGCGCGGCGATGCGCCGGTTCATGTTGCTGCCAGGCGTAGTACGCGGGCAGGTCGAACTCGCAGGTGCCACCCGGAATGCTGATGCGGCTGCGGATGCTCATCAACCATTCGTTGGCGGTCAGTGCGGCTCCCGCCTTGCCGGGCAAATCGTTCAGGCCAGTGTGAGCGTGTTCGATTTTGGCGACCACTTCGTCGAGCGCTTTTTCCGAAATCGACGGGTTGCCGCGGTAGCTGTTGAGTTGGGCTTTCTGTCGTTCCAGGTCTTTCAGCAGGTCGGACTTCAGGTCGGCGCGCGAGCCGACTTCCATGATCTCGAACAGCGTGGCAATCGCGTAATGGTGATCGACAGCGGTGTCGCGGGTCGCCAGTTGGCCCAGCCGATCGAACAGATGCTCCAGCCGGAGCATGGTGCGAATGCTCTCGTTGAAGGGGTACTCGTAAAGAACCAAGAGGCATTCCTTCAACGGCTGGTGAAACGGCGCCATGCGAGCGCGACAGCGACGAGATTTGATTGTTTCACAGCGGTAGGACTCGAAGCGCCTGCCATCTGTTCCACAGGGTGGTCACCTGCTCAGCCAGGATCGCTGTTGAGATGCCGTCGTTGACGATCAAATCGTCCGCCACAGCACGTCGCTCATCTCGCGTGGCCTGGGCTGCGATCACCGCTCTGGCCGAGGCCTCAGACCACCCGGAGCGCTGCATTACGCGCTCGATCTGTGTCGCTTCGCTGCAGTCGACAACCAGTACGCGGTGCACCCGTTGCCGCCAGGGTGGTGACTCGACAAGCAGCGGCACGTCGAACACGATGACAGTGGAATTCGTCAGCAGAGCCGCCTCGCCTTCCGTGTCGGCCGCAATCATCGGGTGCAATATGGCTTCCAGCCGGTGTCGGATCGCGGGATCGTCGAACGCCAGGCGGCGCATCTGGCGCCGGTCAAGCGCGCCGTGCGCGTCGATGACGGTGTCGCCGAAGGCCTCACGCAGGGCAGGGATGGCCCGCCCGCCCGCTGCGGTTAAGTGCCGCGAGAGGGCATCGGTATCGACGACGCCAGCGCCGTGTGCTGCAAGCAGGGCCGCCACCGTGCTCTTGCCGCTGCCGATGCCACCGGTCAGGCCGATGCGCAGCGGCTCAGCAGATCGCCGTGAGTGAAGTGTCATCTGGCGGGTGCCAACGCCGACCCGTGGGCATCAGGCCCAGCCGAGCCAGTCGAAGATGGTGGGTGCGCCGATGAACAACACGGCCAGACCCGAGCCCGCCAGGAACGGCCCGAACGGCACATAGCGGCCTTCACGCAGCTTGCTGGCGAGCTTCATGCCGATGCCGACGACGGCGCCGATCACCGAAGCCCCCAGCACCACCGGCAGCACCATCGACAGGCCCAGCCAGGCACCCAGCGCCGCCAGCAGTTTGAAATCGCCGTGGCCCATGCCTTCCTTGCCGGTGGCCAGCTTGAACAGCCAGTACACCGACCACAGTGACAGGTAGCCGGCCACTGCACCCCAGACTGCGGACGACAGCGGTACCGTCAACCCGATGGCCGAGGCCACCAGCCCTGCCCACAGCAGTGGCAAGGTCAGGCTGTCGGGCAGTAGCGTGGTGTCCCAGTCGATGCCGGCCAAGGCCACCAGCACGGCGGCAAAACCGCACCAAGCCAGCGTGGACGGATGCGCGCCGAAGCGCCATGCCAGGCCTGCGAACAGCAGCGCCGTGACGATCTCGAACGCGGGGTAGCGCGGTGAGATGCGGGCCTTGCAAGCCGAGCATTTGCCACGCAGCCGCAGGTAGCTCAGCACCGGGATGTTCTCGTGCCAAGCGATGCGGTGCCCGCAAGACGGGCAGCGCGAGCGCGGGGCCGACAGCGTGATCTCGGCCGGCACATCGACCCTGACGCCCAGCAAATCAGCGCTGTCGAGCTTCCAGCCACGCTCCAGCATCAGCGGCAGGCGGTGGATCACCACATTCAGGAAGCTGCCGATGCACAGCCCCGCCAGCGCGAGAGTCCAGGGCGACAACAAGGTGTCGATCAACAGCGCGTCCATCCCCCGGAGTCAGACCACCTGACCGAGCTTGAAGATCGGCAGGTACATCGAGACCACAATGCCGCCGATCAAGGTGCCCAGGATCACGATGATGAACGGCTCCATCAGGCTGGACAAGCCTTTCACAGCCTCATCGACCTCGTCCTCGTAGAACTCGGCCGCCTTGCCCAGCATCGCGTCGAGTGAGCCCGACTCTTCACCGATCGAGCACATCTGCAGCACCATATTCGGGAACACGCCAGTGGTCTGCATCGAGGTGGTCAGCGAGGAGCCGGTGGACACGTCCTTTTGGATCTGCTCGGTCGCTTCGGCGAACACCGCGTTGCCCGAGGCGCCGCCGACCGAATCGAGCGCCTCGACCAGCGGCACGCCGGCGGCGAACATCGTCGACAGCGTGCGGGTCCAGCGTGCCACCGCCGATTTGTTGACCAGTTCACCAAACACTGGCACCTTCAGCAGCAGGCGGTCCATGGCCTTCTGCATTTTCTCGGAGCGTTTCCACGATTCGAGGAAGAAGTAGGTGCCGCCACCGATGAAGCCGAAGATCGCCCACCAATACTTGACGAAGAATTCCGACAGCGCAATCACCACCAGCGTTGGGGCCGGCAGGTCGGCACCGAAGGAGGTGAACACGTCCTTAAAGGCGGGGATGACGAAGATCATGATCACCGCCAACACGACAAACGCAACCACCAACACCGCGATCGGGTAGATCAAAGCCGACTTGATCTTGTTCTTGATCGCCATCGTCTTTTCCTGGTAGATCGCCAAGCGATCGAGCAGGGCTTCCAAGATGCCGCCCGCCTCACCAGCTTCGACCAGGTTGCAGTACAGCGCATCGAAATACAGCGGATGTTTGCGGAATGCGGCCGACAGACTGGTACCGGTTTCCACGTCGGAGCGGATGTCGGTCAGCAGGCGTGTCAAGCGCGGGTTCGGGCTGCCGCGTGCCACGATGTCGAACGACTGGATTAGCGGCACGCCAGCGCGCATCATCGTCGAGAGCTGGCGGGTGAAAATGGCGATGTCTTTTTGCTTGATAGAGCGGCCGCCACTGAGGCGGCGCTTCTTGACCTTGGTGATCAGGATGCCCTGGCGGCGCAGGCTCGCATTGACCATGGCCTCACCGCCAGCGCGCATCTCGCCCCGCACGATCTTGCCGTTCTTGTCCTTGCCTTCGTACTCGAAAACAATTTCTTTGATGCGTGTCGCGGCCGCTGCAGTCGCCATGGTTCCTCCGGAACTCTCAGTCCACCAGCGTGGTTATCGGCAGGGTGGCGAATTTATTCATTGGTAGTCACTCGTTGGTGCACGCGATCACTTCTTCCAGCGTCGTGACGCCAGCCCGAACCTTGACCAGGCCGGACTGCCGCAGGTCGCGCACGCCCTCGCGTTGAGCCTGCGCGGCGATGTCAACCGCAGTGCCTTCGGTCAGGATGATGCGTTGGATCTCATCGGTGATCGGCATCACTTGATAAATACCGACACGGCCCCGGTAGCCGTTCGAGCAGGCCGAGCAGCCCACCGCACGGTACGGTTTCCAACTGCCGTTCAAGTCGTTTTCAGTAAAGCCTGCTTTGAGCAGCGCCTCTTGGGGATACTCAGCCGGCGCCTTGCAGCCTTCGCACAGCTTGCGTGCCAGTCGCTGGGCGGTAATGAGCAGCACGCTCGAGGCGATGTTGAATGGCGCCACGCCCATGTTCAGCATTCGGGTCAGCGTGGTCGGCGCGTCGTTGGTGTGCAAGGTCGACATCACCATGTGGCCGGTTTGCGCGGCCTTGATTGCGATGTCGGCGGTTTCCAGATCGCGAATTTCGCCGACCATGATGATGTCCGGATCCTGGCGCAGAAAGGATTTCAACGCCACGGCGAAATTCAGCCCCGCCTTGTCGTTGACGTTGACCTGGTTGATGCCCGGCAGGTTGATTTCAGCCGGGTCTTCAACGGTGGAAATATTGACGCCCGGCTGATTCAGGATATTCAGACAGGTGTAGAGCGACACCGTCTTGCCTGAGCCGGTCGGGCCAGTGACCAGCACCATGCCGTACGGGCGCTGGATGCAGTGCATCAGGCGGTCACGCTCGATTTTTTCGTAGCCCAGCGCCTCAATGCCCAGCTTGGCGCTCGACGCATCCAGGATCCGGATCACGATCTTTTCGCCGAACAGCGTGGGCAAGGTGCTAACGCGGAAATCGATCGACTTGCTACCGAATTTCAGCTTCATGCGGCCGTCTTGCGGGACGCGCTTTTCAGCGATGTCCAAGCGAGAGATCACCTTGATGCGTGACGACAACTTGTCCTTGATGGCAATCGGCGGCTGGGTGATCTCGCGCAACTCGCCATCGACCCGGAAGCGCACCCGGTAGTGATATTCATAAGGCTCGAAATGCAGGTCGGATGCCCGCGCGTTGATAGTACTTCTATAGATTGTTTGTTTTTTCAGACAAATGCACTACTTACAAAGTTTCCTTGTCGGCGTTAGATGGATTTGTGCTTTATTTCTTGCTACCAACGGATTGTCCATA
>JANPNF010000175.1:0-4766 GCA_031427315.1 Burkholderiales bacterium
ACGACGATGGTGCGGCCTTCGAGCGTCAGGCTCAGCAGCCCCTTGCCCGACAGCACCGGCTGCGCCTGCGGCGTCCACTTGCCGAGCGGCAACTCCAAGCTGAAGACGGTGCCCCTACCGGGCCGCGAGCACAAGCCCACCGGTGCTCCCATCAAATCAGCCAAGCGCTTGACGATGGCCAGCCCCAGTCCCAGCCCCTTTCGCTGATGCGCTTCGGTGCGCGGCCCGTGCGGCACCTGGTAGAACTCTTCGAAGACGCGCACCTGCTGGTCTGCTGCAATGCCGGGGCCGGTGTCCCACACCTGCAGCGACAGCCGGTCGCCACGTCGCCGGCAGCCGACCAGCACGCTGCCATCGACGGTGTAGCGGATGGCGTTCGAGACCAGGTTGCGCAGGATGCGCTCGACCAGCAGCGGGTCGGCATGCACCACATGACCAGCGCCGCGGAAGCGCAATGCCAAGCCTTTTTCGAACGCCGCCGGCTCGAAATGCAGCCGCAGCTTGCGGTACAGATCCGCCAGCGGGAAGTGCTGCACATGCACCTCGATGCCGCCGCTGTCGATGCGGGTGATGTCGAGCAGCTCGGAAAACAGGCCTTCCAGCGCATCGACCGATTCATTGATGCTGTTGACCAGGTGCGCCACCCCGACATCGTGGTTTTTCTGGCGCAGCGCCTCGGCGAACAGCCCCATCGCGTGCAGCGGTTGCCGCAGGTCGTGGCTGGCGGCGGTGAAGAACTGCGTTTTGGCGCGGTTGGCCACCTCGGCCTCTTGCCGCGCCGCATCGGCGGCGAGCTTCTCGATGCGCAGTTGCGCGAGCAGGTGATCGGCTTGCAACTTCAGCGCCAGCGCGCGTTGCAGCGCCTGGCGGTAGGTGCGGGCAAGCACCGTGCTGAGCGAAAAAATAAGCAGCAGGATGCCTGCCAGCCGGTAGCTGTCGGCCGTGCCGTCAGTGGCCACGCGGGCGGCCATCGGCACAAAGCACAGGGCCGAGAACGAGAGGTAGACCCGTGGCTGCGTCGCCAGCACCGGCACGACGGCAATGCAGAAGGTGTAGACGGTGATGATCAGTGCGATCTGCTGCACGTGCCCCCCGCGCAGGTAGAACAGCCACGCGGTGGCGCCCCACAGCGCCCCCGAGGTCAGCGTGCCGGCATTCCACCACCATCGCCAGCGCTGCCAGTCGTAGCCCGTGCGCGGCGTGGCCCGCTTGAAGCAACGCAGCAGCCACAGCCTTGCGAGCCACATCACGGCAAAGGCCGACAGCCAGGGCAGCATCACCGATCGCGGCGTGCCCGCCCAGAAGATCATCACGATGACGCTGATGCCGGCCACATTACCTGCCAGCTGCGCCGGCAGGTAATCGAAGGCGCTGCGCACCTCCTCGGGAAGCGATGACGCCGACAACTCGTCAAACGAGGATGTCGGCGCCTCGGTCACAAGCCGTTCCTTCTCCAGCCGTGCAAGCCGCCCTGCTGACGCGACATCTGGCCCACCGCCAACACCGCTTGCGTGCGCGAGCTGACGTTCAGGGTGCGCAGCACGGCCGCCACGTGGTCTTTCACTGTCTCGACCGACAGGTTCAAATCACGCGCGATCAGCTTGTTCGGCTTGCCTTGCAGCAGCAGGCCCAGCACCTCGGTCTGCCGCGGCGTCAGGCCCAGCGATTCGAGCGACGCGTGGGTCTGGAAGCCTTCATCGGCGGCGCGCTGGCGCACCGAACGCAGCGCGCCGGGTGGGTTGTCGGCGTACTGATCAGTCGCAGACGTTTCGTCACCCATGTCCATCGGCGGCACGTAGATGCCACCAGACATCACCATGCTCAGCGCCTCGAACAGCGTGTCATTGGAGGCGCGCTTCGGCACGAAGCCCATGGCGCCCAGATCAATCGCGCGGATCACGTCACTGGTGCGGTCGCTGGCCGACACCACCACCACCGGCAGCGCTGGGTAAGCCGCGCGGAATTCGCTCAGCACATCGAAGCCATCGGCGTCACCCAAGCGCAGATCAAGCAGCACCAGATCGAAGGCGCTGTCTTGTGCCAGTGTGTCGCGCGCCATCCGCGCACTGTCGGCAGCGACGACGCTGACGCTGTCGCTCAGGCCCTGGATGATGCTTTGCAGGGCCGACAGGATCAGCGGGTGGTCGTCGATAAGCAAGACCTTCATGGCGGCTCCTCGGTGGTCAGCGTCGGAAAGATGCTAAGCCAGCCCGTCGCTGCGCGGGTGTCTTGGTGCGTCACGGGAACCACCCCCAAACGGGGGCCTGTGCGTGGCGGTTAACTGTCGAGCCATGTGGTGAGCGGCTGCCACTGCTCGAGATCGCGTTCGACGCGGCTGGGCGCCACGTCCCACAGCGTCAGCCCCTTGGCCGCCAGGTGAACGTAGTTCTGCGTGTCGCGCAGGTGGGTGAGCACCGGGAAGGCTTGCGTGCCGAGGAAGGTCTTCAGTTGATCGGCCGAGATCGTGCCGTCGCGCGACCGCATGCCGACGATGCCGACCTGCAACTTCTGGGTTCGCTTGTGGTCCGCCAGGCGCAGCAGGAAATCGTGCGTCGCGTGAATGTCGAAGATGCTGGGCTGCAAGGGCACCAGTACGTGGGTGGCGATCTTCAACACGTCGTCGAGGCGCTTACCGTGCAGGCCGGCGGGCGTGTCCAGCACGACGTGGGTGGTGCCCTTGGGTGCGCGCACCCGCAGGTCGCCCACCGTGTCCCACGCGCTGATGGCCGCGGCTGCCGGAGGGCGCAGGCCCAGCCAGGTGCGCGCCGACTGCTGGCGATCAATGTCGCCCAGCATCACCGCCTTGCCCTGCGACGCGAAGTAACCCGCGACTTGGGTGGACAGCGTGCTCTTGCCCACGCCCCCTTTCGGATTGGCGACCACGATCACCGGCATGCTCGTCTCCTGCCTCCTGGAACCGCGTTATGTTAGCGGTGGGTTCGGCTTGGCCCGCGGTTTGCGGACGGCCCGGGCCACTCTTGCGTCCTGCTGGCTTCACCTGGATCTGCCATGGCATCCCCCGCGAACCCCCTACCCCCCGCACCCGAGGTTCTGGTGCTCGTCGCCCATCCGGCGCTCGAACAATCGCGCATCAACCAGCGCCTGCTGAGGGCGATCGGCGCGATCGACGGCGCAGCAACTTCGCGCATCGTGGTGCGTGACCTCTACGCGCTGTACCCCGACTACCTGATCGACGTGCCCGCCGAGCGATCGCTGCTCGGCAACGCGCAGCTGGTGGTGTGGCAGCACCCGATCCACTGGTACGGCATGCCGCCGCTGATGAAGCTGTGGCTCGACGAGGTGCTCGGTTTCGGCTGGGCCTACGGGCCGGGTGGTCACGCGCTGGCTGGCAAGCACCTGTGGCTGGTCGCCTCCACCGGCAGCCCCGAGGAGGCTTACCACCCGAGCGGCCACAACCGCTACCTTTTCGATGCCTTCTTGCCGCCGTACGAGCAGACGGCCACGCTGTGCGGCATGCGCTTCCTGGCGCCGCTGCTGCTGCACGGCGCACACCGCATCGGCGATGCCGAGCTGAACGCCCACGCGACGCTGTACGCAGAGCGGCTGGCGGCCTACCCCGATTGGCCTGAGCTTGCCGCGCTCGCCGACTGCCCCGCCTGTGTCGTCCCGCCGCTGGCACGACCGAGCGACGCCGTGTCGGCACCGGCGAAAGCATCGACGACCGGGGCCGCCTGATGGAGCACACGAGCTGGCTCAGCGCCGCCCTCGTCTACCTCGCCGCTGCGGTGCTGGCGGTGCCGCTGGCACGGCTGCTGGGGCTGGGCGCGATCATCGGCTACCTCGGTGCCGGCATCGTCATCGGGCCTTGGGGCTTGAAGCTGGTCACCGACCCGCAGGACATCCTGCACTTCGCCGAATTCGGCGTGGTGCTGATGCTGTTCCTGGTCGGCCTCGAACTCGAACCGCAGCGGCTGTGGACACTGCGCAAACCGATCTTCGGATGGGGCAGCGTGCAGCTGTTCGGCTCGGCGGCGTTGATGGTCGCGGTCGGCATGGCTGCGGGCAGCGAAGGCAAGCTCGCGCTGGTCGCGGCACTCGGCCTGGCACTGTCGTCGACCGCGATCGGCCTGGCGGTGCTGGCCGAGCGCAACCTGACGCCGACCACTTCGGGCCAGAGCGTGCTCAGCGTCGCGCTGCTTCAAGACGTGGCGGCGATCCCGATCCTGGCGCTGTTGCCGCTGCTGGCGGTGCAGGTGGCCGGCAGCGCGAGCCTGCACGCCACCGACAGCAGCGGCAACTGGCTGGCTGCGGGCAAAGCGATTGCGGTGATCGCAGCAATCGTGTTCGGCGGCCGGCTGCTGCTGCGCCCGGCGCTGCGCTGGATCGCCGGCAGCGCGACGCCGGAGATCTTCACCGCGGCAGCGCTGCTGCTGGTGGTCGCCACCGCTGCGCTGATGCAGTCGGTCGGGCTGTCGATGGCGCTCGGCGCCTTCCTGGCCGGCGTGCTGCTGGCGGAGAGCGAATACCGGCGCGAGCTCGAAACCGACCTGGAGCCGTTCAAGGGCCTGCTGCTGGGCCTCTTCTTCATGGCGGTGGGCATGACGATCGACTTCGCCGTCGTGCTGCAGCAGCCCGGGCTGGTCGCTGCGCTGCTGGTCGGCTTTCTCGCGCTGAAGGCGCTGGTGCTGTGGAGCATGGCGCGGCTGATGAAGTTGCCGGTGCTGGAACGACCCGTGTTCATCATCCTGCTGGCGCAGGGCGGCGAGTTCGGCTTCGTCGTGTTCCAGGCCGCGGCGCAGGCGGGC
>JANPNF010000176.1:0-3364 GCA_031427315.1 Burkholderiales bacterium
GCTCTGTCAGCGGTCGCGTTGTAGTCGCCAGACAGGTTGAGCAGCGACTCTTCGGGCGCATGGCCTTCGAGCTGCGGGCCTTCGTAGCGCAGCTTGCCGCTGACGAGAGAAATGTCCGCGTCGAGGGCGCCGTTCAGGCCCTTCGCAGGCGGCAGGTGGATCTCGAACATCACGCCGCGCACCACCTTGCGCGCCAGCGCGCGCTTGCTGATGTAGCAGGGCAACCAGCCGCTGTTGGCGACCGCCAGCCGCACGCGCCAGGTGTCGGGGCCGAGGGCGCGCACCTCGGTGCGCAGCAGCTCCAGTTTCGGCAGGCTTAGCGCGAGCTGTGTCATCCACGCCGGGAAGCGCGCGGCCTCGCGCTCGCGCAGGTGCGGCGGCGGGTTGCGCCAGTAGTTCTGGTGGTCCCAGCCACCGATCTCCACCGCACCGAGCTGAAGGTGCTGGAAGGGCCGCCACGCGACGTAAGCCTGGCCGTCGCACTGCTCGTCACTCCACTTCAGCAGCTTCAGGTCATCGGCCTCCGGGTGTTCGCGGTACCAGTCGATCCACGGGTAGCCGGTGATGCCGGCCTCGGCATTCGGCGACCAGATTTCCACCGTCCAGAACAACATGCCCAAATGTTCATAAGCCCAGTCTTGTGTGCCGGTGATGATCTCCTTCGGGTGGTACTTGAATTCGTGCCAGGCGCTCACTGCCGGGTAGCCGGTCAGCTTGGCGCCGAGTGCGCCCAAGCGCTTGAACGACCACAGGTCCTCGGGGATCATGTCGTCGTCGCTCTGGGTGCCCATCGGCCGCAGGATCACGCCGCTGTGGGTGTGGAAGCTGATCACCGCGCCGATGTTCGGATGCTCTGTGATGAAGTCCACCATCGCGCGCACTTCCGGCTCGCTGGCCGGATATGGGCCCGCGCCGGGCTGCTCGTGTTCCTGCCGCCACTGCGACGGAAAATTGCGGTTCAAATCCAGCCCTTCGGCATCGGGATTCACCTGTACCGTCAGGCCGTCGTACTGCTGCAGCGTGCCTTCAGGCATCACGCGGTAGTAAGTGCCGCCGAATTCGCCGGGCTCGCGCGCCACCATCATCCGCGGGTCGAGCTCGCTGCATTTGTAGCTGCCGTGCGGGTCGGGGATGCGCATCATCAGCACGCGGCCGTCGCCGTCGATGTCTTCCACCGTCAGGCCGTCGACCGCGGCTTCTTCGTGCGGGTAGCGCCGTGTCGACGAACGAATGTGGCGCGGTCGGTTGGCCAGCGCCAGTTCGGCGCCGTCGGGGTTCAGCCGCGGGCACAAATACACCACGCGGGTGTCGAGCAGGTGCGTGATCTGGCGATCCGCGCCGTAACCGGTCACCAGCTGGTGCAGGTAGTACAAGCAGGCGGTGCTGGCGCACAACTCGGCGGCGTGGATGTTGCCGTCGGCCCAGAACGCCGGCTTGTCGGTGTCGATGCCGGTCGCCGAACTCGTCACCACCACCGCCCAAATGTCGCGGCCCTCGTGGCTCTTGCCGATCGACACCACCGACACCAGCCCGGGGTAGGCCGTCGCGTAATCGGCCAGCAATTGCGTCAGCGCGTCGTGGCGGTAGAAGGTGTCGAAACGGGGCGTGGGGGTGGATGTCATGGGCGCGACGGGCAGCGGTGTTCGGTCGATCTTAGGGTCTGCCCCTCTCCTTGCGGGTCACAGTGGCAGCGGCTCACCCCCCACGAACACCTTCAGTTCACCCGGTGCGAAGGCAACCCAGGCCTCGTCGCAGGTCAGTGGGTCGGTGGCGATCAACGCCACTCGGTCTGTGGGGGTGGTGAGGCGGGCGAAGTCGACGCTGATGTCGTCGTCCTGCAGCCGCGCCTGCTGGAACGGGTGCTGGCGCACCAGGTAGCTGAGCTTCGTCGAGCAGTGCGCCCACAGCGCTTCGCCCTGGCTGAGCATGAAATTGAAGCTGCCGTGCGCAGCGATCTGCGGCACCAGCTCGCGCAAGGTCGCGGTCAGCTCGGCCACCGACGGCATGCGGGCATGCGCTTTGGACAGCTCCTGCATTAGCCAGCAAAACGCGAGTTCGCTGTCGGTGTCGCCCACCGGGTGGAACGACGCGTGCAGGCGCGGCGCGTAGTTGATCAGGTTGCCGTTGTGCGCGAACGCCCAGTAGCGGCCCCAGAGTTCGCGCACGAAGGGGTGCGTGTTTTCCAGCGCGACGCGGCCTTGTGTGGCTTTGCGGATGTGCGCAATCACGTTGGTCGAGCGGATCGGATAGCGCCGCACCATCTCGGCCACCGGCGAGTGCCGCGCGCTTTGCGCATCGACGAACAACCGCAGGCCGGCACCTTCGAAGAAGGCGATACCGAAGCCGTCCTGGTGCTCATCAGCGCGGGTCGAAAAGCCGGTGAAGCTGAACACGATGTCGGTCGGCGTGTTGCCGTTCATCCCGAGGAGCTGGCACATGCGGTGGGCCTCAGCTGTGCACGAACAGCATGCGCATCCAGCTTTTTACCGTCAGCAGGCTGCTCGGCAGGTGCGTCTCTTCCAGCAGGCCACTCATGCGGCGCAGCCGGCTCGGGCTGCGCTTGGCGCTCCACACCACCAGGTCGACCAGCCACGGGTGCATGTTGACGATGTTGGCCTTGTCGTACATCTCATAGCGCGGTTGCAGCGCGCCCACCTGCTGCTCGTAGGCGGCGCGCACCTGGGCCTCCGGCCGCTGCTGGCGGCGCCCGTCAATCAACACGTCGGCGGCAGCCAGCCCGGTTTCCAGCGCCTTGCCGATGCCTTCGCCGGTGAAGGCGTAGGTGCTGCCGGCGGCTTCGCCGGTCACCATCAGGCCCGGGCGCGACAGCTTGGCGCCGCGCAGCGAGCAGCGCAACGGCGCGCCCTTCAGCTCGCCGACCCACTCACCGCCCGCCACCAGCTCACCGGCGGCACGGTGCACGCGGGTGAACTCGTCGAACATCGTGCGCAGGTTGACGTGCTGCATCGTCTGGCCTGAAGCGCTGCCGGGCACATCGGCAAACGCATGGCTGTGCGCCACCCCCACGCCGATGTTGAACACGCCATCGGGGCCCGGAAAGATCCAGCCGTAGCCGCGTTTCATCCGAGGGTGCCAGACCACTTCGAGCTCCGTGATTTGATCCGCCATCGCCACATTTTTCACATAGCCGCGCAGCGCCACGCCGGTCGGCGTGCGGCGCTCGCACATCCCGGCAGCTTGCAGGGCCTGTGGCGGCGCGCCACTGGCGATCAGCACCCAGGGTGCGCGCACCTCCCGGGTCGCATGGCCCGAGCGCACGGTGGCCCCCACGACCCGGCGCGTGCCCGTGTCTTCGATGCTTTCACCCGCTTCCAACACGCTGACGAATCGCACCGGCGCGTGC
>JANPNF010000177.1:0-7718 GCA_031427315.1 Burkholderiales bacterium
AACTCGCCATCGAGTGCTGGGTCGTGGCCCAGGTCGAACAGCCCTCCGTCGTAAGCGAACCAGCGCAGCGGCTGCGCCTGCACCGCACCGATCGGCCAGCGCTTGGCATAAGCGCCGTGGCTGTGCCGCGGGTCGGACGCCTCGGTGACGGCGGCACAAAACGACAGCGCGTGCTTGATGTCGGTCAGCAGCAGCTCCTGGTGCTGCTGCTCGTGGTGCAGGCCGAGGGTCACCAGCGCGCGTAACGCAGTGCCTTCTTCGCCGTTGGTCTCCGCGCGCGCCAGCAGCGCCTGCATGCGCTCATCGACGTTCGCCCGGTAGCGCTTCACAGTGGCCAGACTCGGCCTGCTCACCAGCCCGCGCTGCGCGCGTGGATGCTGCGCGCCGATGCCCTGGTAGTAGCTGTTGAACAGCACCCGGAAGTGCGGGTCGAAGGCCTTGAACCCGCGCTCATGGCGTTCGAGCACGAAGGTCTCGAAGAACCAGGTCAGGTGCGCCAGATGCCACTTGGTCGGGCTGGCGTCGGGCATCGATTGCACCTGGCAGTCCTCGTCGGAAAGCGGCTCGGCCAGCCGCATCGTGGTGTTGCGCACCGCGACGTACTGCAGCGCCAGCGAGGTTGGCGTGCAGGGGGCACAGGCCGCCTGGCTTCGGCGTTCGCAGTGGTGATCAGGGTGCTGGTTCATCGATGACATCTCGTTCGGCCCGCAGTGTTGCCACCGCACGAAATCACCTTACACCGGATGGCCGACGCCGTCGTGATCCGGTGGAATTTCAGCGGTTACCGGTTGCAAGTCGCTGCTGACTTTGCGCCGCGCATCGAACACGAAGCAGTGCCCCTCGAAATGCGCGCCGCCGGTTTCCTCAAAGTATTTCAGGATGCCGCCGTCGAGTTGCATCACCCGCTCGATGCCCGCATCGGTCATGAACAGCGCAGCCTTCTCGCAGCGGATGCCGCCGGTGCAGTAGCTCACCACCGTCTTGCCGCGCAACGCGTCGCGGTGCGCCAGTGCGGCGGCGGGGAAGTCGCTGAACTTGTCGATGCGCCAGTGGGTCGCGCCGCGAAAGCGCCCGACATCGACCTCGAACGCATTGCGCGTGTCGAGCGTGACGACCTCGCGCCCCTCGTCGTCGTGGCCCTGGGCCAGCCAACGCGACAAGGTGGCTGCGCTGACCGCCGGTGCGCGCTCGACCTGCGGGCGGATGGTAGGGTGGTTCATCCGGATGATTTCGCGTTTCACCTTCACCAGCAGCTTGCCGAACGGCACGGTGGGCGACGGGCTTTCCTTGACTTCCAATGAGGCGAAGCGCGCATCGCCGCGCAGCCAGGCCATGAAGCCATGCACCGCTTCGGGTGGCCCCGCCAGGAACAGGTTGATGCCTTCCTCGGCGAGCAGCACCGTGCCTTTGAGATGCCGCGCTGCTGCCTGCGCATGAATCTGCTCGCGCAGCGACCCAACATCATCGAGCACGACAAAGCGGTAGGCGGAGATGTTGAGAACCGGCGGCACGGCGCGCAGTGTACGGATGCTGACTGCGGTCAGGTTGAACATGTCGAGATCGTGCCGCGAGCGACGGCCAGGGCCGCCGGGTTGCGCTCATGTCCTCCAAGCCGGTTCACGGCTCGAACGATTCGGCTCAGGTCGATCCGGCCCTCCTCCTTGACTTCGCTCCACCCGGCGGCCCTGGCCGTCGCTCGAACCTCCACCGAGGTGTTCCTACGTTACTTCTCGAGTGTTGCTACCGCTGCCGCTGACGAGTGTCTCGGGTAGGGGTGGAGCGAAGTAAAGGAAGGAAAAGACGCCGAAGGCGGCTTCGGAGGGACATGAGCGCAACCCCACACCCAACGCCCTCGCCAGCCCGCGCAGAAACAACAAACAAGCGATCTCTAGAATCGATCGCATGGCCTTCGTTCACCTTCGTACCCACACCGAATACTCCGTCGTTGACGGCACCCTGCGCATCGACGAGGTCGTCGCGGCTGCCGCCGATGACAAGCAGGTGGCACTCGCCATCACCGACTTGGGCAACCTGTTCGGCACGATCAAGTTCTACGGGACCGCGCGCACCAAAGGCATCAAGCCGCTGATCGGCGCCGACGTGTGGTTGGAGCCTGAAGGCAGTGACCGCGCGCCGACCCGGCTGCTGCTGTTGGTGCAAAACCGCGCTGGTTATTTGAACCTGTGCGAGCTGCTGACGCGCTGCTGGATGGGCCCCGCGTCTCAGTCTCAGCCGTGGACGACCTGGGCGGCGCTCGCTGAGCTGAACGACGGCTTGATTGCGCTCTCAGGCGCCGAGTTGGGCCTGGTCGGACAGGCGCTGGTGGCGGGCGACACGGTGCGCGCGCGCAGCCTCGCGCTGCGCTTTGCTGAGCTGTTTCCGAACCGCTTTTACCTGGAGCTGCAGCGCGCCGGTTTGCCAGGCCAGGAAGCCCAGGTGCAAGCCGCAGTGCGCCTGGCGGTGTCGCTGCAGCTGCCGGTGGTCGCCACGCACCCTGTGCAGTTTTTGACCAACGACGACTTCGAGGCGCACGAGGCCCGCGTCTGCGTGGCCGAAGGCGAAACGCTCGCCAACCCGCGCCGCACCAAGCGCTTCAATGCGCAGCAGTATTTCAAGACGCAAGCCGAGATGGAGGCGCTGTTCGCCGATGTGCCGAGCGCGTTGGTCAACAGCGTCGAGATCGCCAAACGTTGCAGCCTGAGCCTGGTGCTCGGCAAGCCGCAGCTGCCTGCCTTTCCTACGCCGGTGGTCAATGGCGAGCAGATGGCGCCCGAGGCGTTCTTCCGCCACGCGTCGCACGAAGGCCTGAACGAGCGTTTGGTGCAGCTTTATCCCGATGCTGCGAAGCGCGAGGCCGAACGCCCACGGTACGCCCTGCGCCTTGAATTCGAGATCGCCACCATCCTGAAGATGGGTTTCCCCGGCTACTTCCTGATCGTGGCCGACTTCATCAACTGGGCCAAGGCCAACGGCTGCCCGGTCGGGCCGGGGCGCGGATCGGGTGCCGGATCGCTGGTCGCCTACTCGCTCAAGATCACCGACCTCGACCCACTTCAGTACAACCTGCTTTTCGAGCGCTTCCTGAACCCCGACCGCGTGTCGATGCCCGACTTCGACATCGACTTCTGCCAGGCCAACCGCGACCGTGTGATTGACTACGTAAAAGCCAAGTACGGCCGCGATGCGGTGAGCCAGATCGTCACCTTCGGCACGATGGCCGCCAAAGCCGCGTTGCGCGACATCGGCCGCGTGTTGGGCATGGGCTACGGCCATGTCGACAGCATCGCCAAGCTGGTGCCCGCGCCGCCGGGCAAGGTGGTGACGCTGCGCCGCCCGCCAGATTCTGGTGACGGCAAAGTGGACACCAGCGTGATCTACGCCCGCCGCGAAGCGCCCGAGATCGAGGAGCGCGAGCAGAAGGAAGAAGAAGTCGCCGAGCTGCTGGCACTCGCCGAGCGCGTCGAAGGCATCGTGCGCAACGTCGGCATGCATGCCGGCGGTGTGCTGATCGCGCCGGGCAAGATCACCGACTTCTGCCCGCTGTATATGCAGCCCGGCAGCGACAGCGCAGTCAGCCAGTTCGACAAGGATGACGTCGAATCGATCGGCTTGGTGAAGTTCGACTTTCTGGGCCTGGCCACGCTTACCATTTTGGAGATGGCCAAGGAATTCATCCGCGCCCGCTTCCCCGATCAAAGCGCATTTGCTTTGGAGTCGATTCCGCTCGACGACCCCGGCGCCTACCGCCTGATGAGCGAGGGCAAGACGGTCGCGGTGTTCCAGCTCGAAAGCGCGGGCATGCAGCGCATGCTGCGCGATGCCAAGCCGAGTGTGTTCGAGGACGTGATCGCACTGGTGGCGCTGTACCGCCCGGGACCGATGGATTTGATCCCGAGCTTTTGCGCACGCAAGCACGGCCGCGAAGAGGTCGAGTACCCACACCCGCTGATGCGCGATGTGCTCGAGGAGACCTACGGGATCATGGTCTACCAAGAGCAGGTGATGCAGGTGGCCCAGATCGTCGGCGGCTATACGCTGGGCGGTGCCGACCTGCTGCGCCGCGCGATGGGCAAGAAGAAGCTCGAAGAGATGATGAAGCACCGCGCCGTCTTCGCCGAAGGCGCGGCGGCCAAGGGCATTGCGGAGCCGAAGGCCAACGAGATTTTCGATTTGATGGAGAAGTTCGCGGGCTACGGCTTCAACAAGTCGCACGCCGCCGCATATGCTCTTTTGGCGTATCACACCGCGTGGCTGAAGGTGCACTACCTGGCCGAATTCACCGCCGCCAACATGAGCGTGGCGCTCGACGACACCGACAAGCTGAAGATCTTCCACGACGACGCAAAGGCACTCGGCGTGGTGTTCGAGCCGCCCGACGTCAACGCCGGTGGCTACCGCTTCGAGCCGATCACGCCCGATGCGGCCACCAAGCAAAAAGGCGAGCGCGGCCGCGTGCGCTATGGCCTGGGCGCGATCAAGGGCACCGGGCAAGGCGCGATCGAAGCGATCGTCGCGGCGCGCAATGAGGCAGGCCCGTTCACCAGCCTGTTCGACTTCTGCACCCGCGTCGACCGTGCGCGCATCAACAAGCGCACCGTCGAGGCGCTGATCAAGGCCGGCGCGTTCGACCGCTGGGGCCAGGAGCGTTCAGCGCTGCTCGCCAGCGTCGGCCTCGCGTTCGACTACGCCGACTCGCAAGCGGCGCACGCCAACCAGGGCGGCCTGTTCGACTTCGACGACTCGCATGGCGCCTCGACGCAGGAGCCGCCGCTGGTCGAGGCCTTGCCGTGGAGCATCAAGGAGCGCCTGCTGGCCGAAAAGGCCGCACTCGGGTTTTATCTGTCGGGCCACATGTTCGATCAGAGCGCCGATGAAGTGCGCCAGTTCGCCAAACGCGCCAACGCCGATGTGCTGGACACCCGCGAGCCCCAGCTATTGGCCGGCATCGTCGGCGATCTGCGCATGGTCAACGGCCAGCGCGGCAAGGTGGCGATCTTCAAGCTCGACGACAAGACCGAAGCCATCGAAGCGGTGGCCAGCGAGGAGTTGGTGAATGCCAACCGCGAGCTGCTGAAAGACGACGAACTCGTCATCGTGCAAGGCAAGGTGCAACCCGACCGCTTCTCCGGCGGCCTGCGGCTGACGGTGCAGCAGGTGTGGGGCCTGGCCCAGGCGCGCTGCCGTTTCGGCAAGTACCTGAGCGTGTACGTCAACGGAGTCGTGCCGCCCGTGGCCGAGCTGCTGCGCGACTTCCCGGTGCGCAGCGTAGCCACCGAACACGGTGATTTGCCACAAGGCCTGTCCGTTCGCCTGCACCTGCAGCGCAGCGCCGCGCACGGCGAAGTCACTGGCGACCTCGACCTGGGCGAACAGGCGAGGTTCTATCCGAGTGATGAGGCGATCGAGCGGTGGCGGGCGGTGGCGGAAGGGCGGCGGGCGCGGGTCGTGTACGAGGTGGCGGCGGGGTGAGGGAGAAGACGCACCACGCCGACGGGCTGCGGTGCTTAGGTACGTAAAAATCGTCGGGGCGGACTGCGAACATGTCGCAGCAGTTCGTGGCGCTGTACGACACGCTGGTCTTAGGTGATGGTCATCCGGTTCTGAAAGGCCCGACAAGCGGCATTCAGCAGGGCTGACTCGCGCAAGCTCTGCAAGGCCTGCGTGCTATCTTCATTGCCCATGTCAGAACAGGATCGACACCCATGAGCTACGACATCGATCTCTCCGGCCGCGTTGCGCTGGTCACCGGCGCGTCCAGCGGACTCGGCACCCAATTCGCGAAGACCTTGGCCACCGCCGGTGCGGCAGTGGTGCTGGCCGGGCGCAACATGGAGCGGCTGAAAACGCTGCGCGCCGAGATCGAAGGCGATGGCGGCGACGCGCACGTCGTCGTGCTCGATCCGACCGATGTCGCCAGCATTCGCTCAGCAGTGGCCCACGCTGAAACCGAGATGGGCACGATCGACATCCTGGTCAACAACTCCGGCGTCAGCACCTCGCAAAAGCTCACCGAGGTGACGGAGGACGACTACGACTTCGTGTTCGACATCAACACCCGCGGCAGCTTTTTCGTCGCGCAGGAAGTCGGCAAGCGAATGATCGCGCGGGCCAAGGGCGCCGCGCCCGGCACCTTCACCGGCGGACGCATCGTCAACATCGCATCGATGGCCGGGCTGAAGGTGCTGAGCAAAATCGGTGTCTACAGCATGAGCAAGGCGGCGGTGATCCACATGACCCGCGCGATGGCGCTCGAGTGGGGTCGGCACGGCATCAACGTCAACGCGATCTGCCCCGGCTACATCGACACCGACATGAACCACCACGAGTGGCTGACCGACGCTGGCAAGCGGCTGATCGACACGCTGCCGCGCAAGCGCATCGGCCAGCCGCAGGACCTCGACGTGGTGCTGATGATGCTGTGCGCCAATGAAAGCCATTTTATCAATGGCGCGGTGATTCAGGCGGATGACGGCTACGCGCTCTGAGTCAGGGCGGTGCCGATGCGAGCGAGCGCGGCGCCCGGCGGCGGCACAATCTGAAAGCTGTGCGGCAGCGTCGCCGGCGAACACGTCTGTGAGTCCTTGAGAGGAATGCTATGAACAAGGTGTATCCGAGCGCGGATGCGGCGCTCCAGGGCGTCGTTGCCGATGGTCAGTTGCTGGCAGTGGGCGGCTTCGGCTTGTGCGGCATTCCCGAGGCGCTGATCGCGGCGCTGCGCGACAGCGGCGTCAAGAACCTGACGGTGATCTCGAACAATGCGGGCGTCGATGGTTTCGGCCTCGGCCAGTTGTTGGAAACCCGCCAGATCAAGAAGATGATTTCCAGCTACGTCGGCGAGAACAAGGAGTTCGAACGCCAGTACCTGGCGGGCGAACTGGCGCTTGAGTTCACGCCACAGGGCACCTTGGCTGAGAAGCTGCGCGCCGGTGGTGCTGGCATCCCGGCCTTCTTCACCAAGACCGGTGTCGGCACGCTGGTGGCCGAGGGCAAGGAAACGCGCGAATTCGACGGTGAGATCTACGTGATGGAGCGGGCTTTGAAGCCGGAGGTGAGTCTGGTCAAGGCCTGGAAGGCCGACGAGAGCGGCAACCTGCTGTTTCGCCGTACCGCGCGCAACTTTAACCCCGCTGTGGCGATGGCCGGGCGCCTGACCATCGTCGAGGTCGAGGAGATCGTGCCCACCGGTACCTTCGACCCGGATTCGGTGCACCTGCCCGGCATCTATGTGCACCGTCTGGTGCTCAACAAGACCCCCGAGAAGCGCATCGAGAAGCGCACGCTCTCTGAAAAACCGACCGAAAAAGCGGGAGCCTGACCATGGCCTGGACGCACGACCAAATGGCAGCACGCGCCGCCCGAGAGCTGCAAGACGGCTTCTACGTGAACCTGGGCATCGGCCTGCCGACGCTGGTGGCCAACCACGTGCGGCCCGACATCGAGGTCTGGCTGCAAAGCGAGAACGGCATGCTGGGCATCGGCCCGTTTCCCACCGAAGACGAGGTCGATGCCGACCTGATCAACGCGGGCAAGCAGACGGTGACGACGATCCCCGGCTCGTCGATCTTCGGCTCGCACGACAGCTTCGCGATGATCCGCGGCGGCAAGATCAATCTGAGCATCCTGGGTGCGATGCAGGTCAGCGAAAAGGGTGACCTGGCGAACTGGATGATCCCCGGCAAGATGGTCAAGGGCATGGGCGGCGCGATGGACCTGGTGGC
>JANPNF010000178.1:0-1879 GCA_031427315.1 Burkholderiales bacterium
TGATCGCCAGCCTCGACGTGAGCGAAGGCGCGCTGGCCACCAGCGGTGACTACGAACGTTTCTTCGAGCACGGTAGCCGCCGCTATTGCCACATCCTCGACCCGCGCACGGGCTGGCCGGTCGACGCATGGCGGTCGATCAGCGTGTTCGCGCCGGTCTGCGTGGCGGCCGGCGCGATGAGCACGATCGCGATGCTCAAGCGCGGCGCAGCCCTCGAATTCCTGCGCGAGCAGGGCGCCGCCTTCCTGGCCATTGATGCCCAGGGGCATCGATTCCAGGACAGCGTCTGACTTTTTGTTCTTCCGTTTCAGGAGATCTTGCGGTGAACCTCTCTTCTTTCAAACGTGCGCCGAGTTTCTGGCGTCGGGCCTTCATCGGCACTGTGCTGGCCACCCTCGGCACGCTCGCGCATGCCGGTGACAAGGACTACCTCGAGCCCGAAGATGCCTTCAAAGGCATCACGCGGACGACCGGTGCGAAGGCGCTGGAACTGCGCTTCGAGGTCGCGCCCGGCTACCACCTGTACCGCGACCGCATGACCATCGAGATCGACTCTGGTTCGGCCAAGCTCGCACCGGTCGTGCTGCCGGCCGGCAAGACCGAGTTCGACGAAACCTTCCAGAAGAACGTCGAGACCCTGCGCGACGCGGTCGTCGTCGCGCTTCCCATGGCCTCTGTGAGCGGCGACTTCCGGTTGCGTGTGGACTACCAGGGCTGCGCCGACAAGGGCCTGTGCTATTCGCCCCAAACCTCCTTCATCGACGTCAACGTGCACGGCGGCGAGATCGAGCGGACCGTGTGGCGCCAGGACGAGAGCGCGCCGACAACCTCCAACCCGGTGGCTGCGCCAGCTGCAGTCACTGCCGCCGCGACCAAGACCGCCGCACCGGTCTCGGAGACGGCGCGTGTCGAATCGGCGCTCAAGTCTGGCAGCCTGCTCACCATCGCCGGTGTATTTCTGCTCGCCGGCTTGCTGCTCGCGTTCACCCCCTGCGTGCTGCCCATGGTGCCGATCCTGTCATCGATCATCGTCGGCCAAGGCGCCCCGGTGTCGCGCATGCGCGGCTTCACGATGGCGCTGGCCTACTCGCTCGGCATGGCGCTGGTCTACACCGCGTTCGGCGTGGTTGCCGGCCTGCTCGGCGAAGGCCTGGCCGCAGCACTGCAGAACCCGTGGGTGCTCGGTGCCTTTGCGCTGATGCTGGCCACGCTGTCGCTGTCGATGTTTGGCGTGTTCGAGCTGCAGATGCCGAGCTTCATCCAAAGCCGCATCACCGAAACCTCGGGCCGGCTGCCGGGTGGCAAGTTCGCCGGGGTGTTCGTGATGGGCGGCCTGTCGGCGCTGATCGTCGGCCCTTGCGTGGCCGCACCGCTGGCCGGCGCGCTGGTGTTCATCAGCCAGACCAAGGACGTCGTGATCGGTGGCTTGGCGCTGTTCAGCCTGGCCATGGGCATGAGCGTGCCGCTGCTGCTGGTGGGCGTTTCGGCCGGGTCGCTGCTGCCCAAGGCGGGCGGCTGGATGGAAGGCGTGAAGACCTTCTTCGGCGTGATGCTCCTGGGCGTAGCGCTGTGGATCGTCTCGCCGGTGCTGCCGGGCTGGGCGCTGATGATCATCATCGGTGCAGGGCTGCTCGTCGGTGCGGTGTACCTCAAGCTGTTCGACCGGCTGGCCGAAAGTGCCCCGGGCCGGCAGCGCCTCTCAAAAGGGATGGCACTGGTACTGGCCGTGCTCGGCACGACCCAGGTGGTGGGCGCGCTGTCGGGCGGCGAGAACCCGTTGCAGCCGCTGCGCCACTTCGCCCGCAGCGCTGACGGCACCGCGGTGGCCGCGACCAAGGCCAGCGACTTCCGCCGCGTGCGCAGCGTCGCCGAACTCGAC
>JANPNF010000179.1:0-7491 GCA_031427315.1 Burkholderiales bacterium
CGACGATGAATTCCTGTTCCTGACGCGCGACGGCGCGACGAAGACACCGCACGCGCTGCTGCCCCAGTGCTTTCACAACGATGGCAACTACGTCATCAGCCTGGGCAGCCTGACGCGCTGGCTGGGCCAGCAGGCCGAAGCGCTCGGCGTCGAGATCTTTCCCGGCTTCGCGGCGGCCGAGGTTTTGTACAACGATGCGGGTGCGGTCATTGGCATCGCGACTGGCAACTTGGGGCTGGGCAAAAACGGCGAGCCCACCGCCAACTTCCAGCTCGGCATGGAGCTGCATGCGAAGTACACCGTGTTCGCGGAAGGCTCGCGCGGGCACCTGGGGCGACAACTCATTTCTCGTTTCAAACTGAATGCCGGTCGCGACCCGCAAGCCTACGGCCTGGGCATCAAGGAGCTGTGGGAAATTGATCCGGCCAAACACCACCCCGGTCGCGTGACGCACACCGCTGGCTGGCCGCTCGACAGCCAGACCTACGGCGGCGCCTTCCTGTACCACCTGCCCAACCACCAGGTCACGCTCGGCTTCATCACCGGCCTCGACTACAGCAACCCGTGGCTCAGCCCCTTCGAAGAGATGCAGCGCTGGAAGACGCACCCTGCCATCCGCGCCGTGCTCGAAGGCGGCAAGCGCGTGGGCTACGGCGCGCGGGCGATCACCGCGGGCGGCTTGCTGAGCCTGCCGAAAACGGTGTTTCCGGGTGGCGCGCTGGTCGGCTGTGAAGCGGGCTATCTGAACGTCAGCCGCATCAAGGGCAGCCATGCGGCCATCAAGAGCGGCATGCTGGCCGCCGACGCGATCTTCGACGCCCTCGCCAACGGCCGACAGCACGACGAATTGGCGGCATACCCCGACGCATTCAAGCAAAGTTGGCTTCATGACGAGCTGGACCGCACGCGCAACTTCAAGCAATGGTTCAAGAAGGGCCTGTGGGTCGCCACGCTGATGACCGGCATCGAGCAGTGGCTGCTGCCCAAGCTCGGCATCACATCGCCACCGTGGACGGTTCACCACCACGTGGCCGATCACCAGACCTTGAAGCCGGCGGCCGACTGCCCTCGCATCGACTACCCGAAGCCTGACGGCAAGCTCACCTTCGACCGGCTCAGCAGCGTGTTCATCAGCAACACCCACCACGAAGAAAACCAGCCGGCGCACCTGACGCTCAAGGATGCGAGCGTGCCGGTGCGCATCAACCTCGCCACCTACGCCGGGCCGGAAGGCCGCTACTGCCCTGCAGCGGTTTACGAGTACCTGACCGATTCCGATGGCAATGATCGCCTGCAGATCAACGCGCAAAACTGCGTGCATTGCAAGAGCTGCGACATCAAGGACCCGACGCAGAACATCGTTTGGGTCACGCCCGAAGGCGGCGGCGGGCCGAATTACGCGGGGATGTAGTCGCCAGCCGCGGCTGGCGATCACGCCCGCTGCTAAACTTTTGGCTTGCTAGGAGAGTGTTCGACGGCCCCGCGCTGTCGAGCCGCCGAAGGCGCACGGTGACTTTGAAAATGGTTGCCCCAACGCTCAGGCAAAAGGACTGGCAACACGCCGACCGAAAGGCCGGCGTTCCTCGCTGAAGAGAGGTCCACCCCGAGTGGGTCCACCGAAGGGGCAAGCGTTCGGCCGAGCCACGGCGAGCGTCAATCTCTCAGGTAGAGCGGACAGGGAGGGCAAGGTCGGCCATGCACGTTCAACGTGCGCGGCTGGTTGATCCATTGCCCACTGGGAACGCTGATGTCCACGCCCGCGCCTGATGCTGAACTGCTGACCACCCCGCTGCACGGGCTGCACCTCGAACTCGGGGCGCGCATGGTGCCTTTTGCGGGCTACCGCATGCCGGTGCAGTACCCGGCGGGCCTGATGGCCGAGCACCTGTATTGCCGCGAGTCGGCCGCCCTGTTCGATGTGTCGCACATGGGTCAGCTGAGACTCAGCGGTGACGACACCGCCGCCGCGCTCGAATCACTGCTGCCGATCGATGTGATCGGCATGGCCGATGGCCAGCAGCGCTACGGCTTCTTCACCAACGAGCACGGCGGCATCCTCGACGACCTGATGCTGACGCGCAGCGGACTCGGTGACACCACCGAATGGCTGCTGATCGTCAACGCTGCCAACAAGGCCGCCGACACCGCGCTGCTGCAGTCGCGCATTGGGCACCGCTGCACCGTGCAGCCGCGCCCCGACCTCGCCCTGCTGGCCTTGCAGGGCCCGCAGGCGGTGACGGCGCTGGCGCGGCTGAACCCGGCGGTCGCGGGCTTGGGCTTCATGACCGGTTCCGCCGTGACGCTGAACGGCGCGCCTTGCTTCGTCACCCGCTCCGGTTACACCGGTGAAGACGGTTTCGAGATTTCGGTGCCGGTCGAACACGCCGAGGCGCTGGCCCGCGCGCTGCTGGCCCAGCCCGAGGTTCGCCCCGCCGGACTCGGCGCACGCGACACGCTGCGCCTGGAAGCCGGCCTGTGCCTGCACGGCAACGACATCGATGCGCAGACCACACCGGTCGAAGCGGACCTGCTGTGGGCGATCCAGAAGGTGCGCCGCGCTGGGGGGGCACGCGCTGGCGGCTACCCGGGCGCGGCCACCATCGACGCGCAGATTGCTGCTGGCCCTGCACGCCGCCGCGTCGGTCTGGCAGGCATCGATCGCGCCCCGGTGCGGCCGGGCACCGCGATCGTCAGCGCCGACGGCGCCGCACTCGGTACCGTCACCAGCGGCACGCTGGCACCGACTGCCAACCGGCCGATCGCCATCGCCTACCTGCCGACCGCATACACCGCGCCAGACCACGAGGTCTACGCCGAAGTACGCGGCAAGCGGCTGCCAGTGCGCGTCACTGCCCTGCCCTTCGTGTCGCACCGCTATGTGCGCACCCCCGCGCGCTGAATTTTTCCTTCCCACACATCCCTTCGACACCAGGAGCCTTTGATGACCACCCACTACACCGCCGACCACGAATGGATCGATGTCACCGAGCCTGCTGCCGCCATCGTCGGCATCACCGTGCATGCACAAGATGCCCTTGGTGACGTGGTCTTCGTCGAGCTGCCCGAGGTCGGCACCACCTACGCCAAGGGCGATGTGGCCGGCGTCGTCGAATCGGTCAAAGCCGCCGCCGCCGATTTGTACATGCCGGTCAGTGGCGAAATCGTCGAAGTCAACGAGACTTTGCGTGCCGACCCGGCTCTCGCCAACAGCGACCCGCTGGCCGCCGGCTGGTTTTTTAAGGTCAAGCTCTCCGATGCCTCCGAGCTGGCCAGCCTGATGGATTTCAGTGCGTACGGCGCGCTGCTGAAAAACGCCTGATCGCTGCGAAGGTTGCCCACCATGTTGATGTCCACCCCGCCCGCCACGCTTCAATCGTCTCTGACTTCCGGCCCCTTGGCTGAACTCGAGAACCCATCCGAATTCATCGCGCGCCACATCGGCGTCACCGCGGCCGACGAGCAGCACATGCTGTCGGTGATCGCCCCCGACGCGCCGCACTTCACCCGCCGTGCGCTGATCGAAGCCATCGTGCCGCGCTCGATCGCGCGCGCGCAGCCGATGGTGCTGCCCGAGGCGATCGGCGAAGCGCAGGCGCTGGCGGAGTTGCGCACGATTGCATCGAAAAACCAGGTGCTGAAAAGCTGTATCGGCCAGGGCTACCACGGCACGCACACGCCGGGCGTGATCCTGCGAAACATCCTCGAGAACCCCGCCTGGTACACCGCCTACACGCCTTACCAGGCCGAGATCTCACAAGGCCGGTTGGAGGCACTGCTGAACTTCCAGACCATGGTCTGCGACCTGACCGGCATGGCGATTTCGAACGCGTCGATGCTCGACGAAGCCACTGCCGCCGCCGAGGCGATGACGCTGGCCAAGCGCAGCGTGAAATCGAAAAGCGACACTTGCGTCGTCGCGGGCGATTGCCACCCGCAGACCATCGAAGTGATCCAGACACGCGCCGCCCCGCTGGGCCTGAAGGTGGTGCTGGCGAACTCGGCCACCGAATGGGACGCGCTGATCGAAGGCGGCGACTACTTCGCCGCGTTGGCTCAAATCCCCAGCACCAGCGGCCAGCTGCACGACCTGCGCGGTGATGCAGCGCGCATCCATGCGCACCAAGCCGCGTTCATCGTCGCCGCCGACCTGCTGGCGCTGACGCTCATCACTCCGCCCGGCGAGTTGGGTGCCGACATCGCGCTCGGCACCACGCAGCGCTTCGGCGTGCCGATGGGCGCGGGCGGGCCGCATGCTGCCTACCTGGCGTGCCGCGACGAGTTCAAGCGCTCGATGCCCGGCCGGCTGGTCGGCATGAGCATCGACGCCCACGGTGCGCCCGCGTTGCGGCTCGCATTGCAGACGCGCGAGCAGCACATCCGCCGCGAGAAGGCGACCTCGAACATCTGCACCGCGCAGGTGCTGCTGGCGGTGATCGCCAGCATGTACGCCGTGTACCACGGGCCCGAGGGCCTGAAGCGCATCGCGCTGCGGGTGGCCCGCTACACCACCGTGCTGGCCGAGGGCTTGAAGGTGCTGGGCGTTTCGGTGCGTTCGCGCACGGCATTCGACACCCTAACGCTGGACACCGGTGAGCAGACCGAAGCGCTGGCTGGCCATGCGCGCGGCCACGGCTTCAACCTGCGTCGGTACACCGAGTGGGGCGACACGATGCTGGGCATCTCGCTCGACGAAACCACCACGCGCGAGGACATCGTGACGCTGTGGCACGTGTTCGCACCGCCCGGCGCGTCGCTGCCACCCCGGGCCCTGTTTGACCAGGACCTCGAGCCAATGATCCCGGCCGAGCTGCGCCGCAGCAGCGCCTTCTTGACGCACCCGGTGTTCAATTTGCACCACAGCGAAACCGAGATGCTTCGCTACATCCGCAGCCTGTCCGACAAAGACCTCGCGCTCGATCGCACGATGATCCCGCTGGGCTCGTGCACGATGAAACTGAACGCGACCAGCGAGATGATCCCGATCACCTGGCCCGAGTTCGCGAACATCCACCCGTTCGCGCCTGCCGATCAGCAGGGAGGCTATCGCCTGCTCGATGAACAGCTGCGCGAATGGCTGTGCCAGGCGACCGGCTACAGCGGCATCAGCCTGCAGCCGAACGCCGGCTCGCAGGGAGAGTACGCAGGCTTGCTTGTGATTCAGGCGTGGCATGCCTCTCGTCACACGGGCGGTGGGGACACGCAGCGCGACATCTGCCTGATTCCCGAATCGGCCCACGGCACCAATCCCGCATCGGCACAGATGGCCGGCATGACGGTGGTGGTGACGAAGTGCGACGCCGAAGGCAACGTCGATCTGGCCGACCTGCGCGCCAAGTGCGAGCTGCACAGCGCCAAGTTGGCCGCGGTGATGGTGACCTATCCCTCCACCTACGGCGTGTTCGATCCGCACATCAAGGAACTGTGCGCCCTCGTCCACCAGCATGGCGGGCGTGTGTATGTGGACGGGGCCAACATGAATGCGCTGGTCGGCGTGGCCGCGCCGGGCGAATTCGGCGGCGACGTCAGCCACCTCAATTTGCACAAGACCTTCTGCATCCCGCACGGCGGCGGCGGGCCCGGTGTCGGGCCGGTGTGCGTGGTCGAAGATCTGGTGCCGTTTTTGCCGGGGCACCGAACCGCGGGCTCATGCAATGAGCGACAAGTCGGCGCGATCAGCGCTGCGCCGCTCGGCAACGCTGCGGTGCTACCGATCAGCTGGATGTACATGCGGATGATGGGCGCCGAGGGCCTGACCGCCGCGACCGAAACTGCGATCCTGAGCGCCAACTACGTGGCAGCGCGTTTGGCCGATCACTACGACATCCATTTCAGTGGCGACGTGAAAAGCATCAAGGGCGGCGGAGTGGCGCACGAATGCATTCTCGACCTGCGGCCGTTGAAAGACAGCAGCGGCGTCAGCGCCGAAGACGTTGCCAAGCGCCTGATCGACTACGGCTTCCATGCGCCGACGCTGAGCTTTCCGGTGCCCGGCACGCTGATGGTCGAGCCGACCGAAAGCGAGCCGCTGCGCGAGCTCGACCGTTTCTGCGATGCGATGGTGGCGATCCGCGAAGAGATCCGCCAGGTCGAGGCAGGTGTGTGGCCACGCGACGCGAATCCGCTGCTCTCGGCACCACACACCGCCGAGGCCTTGCTGAGCGCAGACTGGCCGCATCCGTACAGCCGCGAACAGGCGGCTTACCCGCTCGCCAGCCTGCGCCGCGCCAAATACTGGGTGCCGGTGGGCCGTGTCGACAACGTGCACGGCGACCGCAACCTGGTCTGCAGCTGCGCGCCGGTGTCGGACTACGCGGCCGCCTGACATCAGTCCCGATGCGGCGGGGCAGGATGTCGCCTTGCACTGCGCCGGGGCATCGTGGAACCCCGCGTCTCGGGGGGACCGACAACGCCCCCGCCCCGTACGATCAACGAACCACTAGTTGCTGAAAGCAACGCATGCGCCTGACGACCCCGCAGTTCGCCGTCCTCGTTTCCACCGTCGTGTTGATGCTGTCCGGCGCACAGGCGGCGACGGTGTACGACGCCGTGAGCGATTTCTCCGGCACCAGCAACTCGCAGACCGATACGTGGTCGTATCGCACCTCGACCTCGCTCGCGCATGATGGGAACTACACCTTGCTGCCCCGCTTCGGCCCGTTTGCCGGTTTCAGTGGGCCGGCTGCTTCGACCGCCGGCTGGTCGGCCGGCTTTGTTCCGGCCATCGGCGTCAACCGCAGCGGCGCTGACCAGTACTTCATCGGCTTCGGGCCTGGTGCACAGTTCACTTGGCCTGCGGGCACGCTGTACCTGCATCCAGGCAGCGCGTCACTGGCACTGGTGTCGTGGCTGAGCCCCGGAGCATTCAGTTTGAACGTTTCGTTCCAGTTCAGCGACCTCGACGCCAATGTCAACTTTCGAGACGGCATCGACTGGTCGGTCGAAAAGAACAGCGGCTCAGGTGCCTTGGCGAACGGAGCGTTCGCCAACGGCGGCAACAGCGGCCCGCTGTCGGTGTCCAACGTGCTGGTGGCCGCGGGCGACCGCATCAACTTCATCGTCGGGACGAACGGCGACTACCAGGGCGATTCGTCGCGCCTTAGCGCCGTGATCACCGCCACGCCCGTGCCCGAACCCAGCACGAGCGCGCTGTGGCTGGCCGGTGGCGCGTTTTTAGTCGCTGCTGCGCGCCGACATCGCGTGCGCTGAACCGCACGCAGATCGGCGAGAACCGCGCATTGCCAGAACCGCTGCCTGACAGCGGTCAGTTCAGCACGTTGCGCGACGCGACGGCTTCGCCTACTGCAACGGCCCTTTGAGCGCTGCCGGCATCGGAATAGGCATCACGTCGATGCCTTCTTCGTGCAGCGCCTTCGCTTCATCAGCGGTGGCCTGGCCGCGAATGGGGCGTTCGCCCGTCTCGCCGTAGTGCATGCGGCGAGCCTCTTCGGCGAAGCGCGGGCCGACATCGTCGGTGTTCTTGATGATGTGCTG
>JANPNF010000180.1:0-10478 GCA_031427315.1 Burkholderiales bacterium
CATCGGCGATCAACCAGCCGGTGTTGCTGGGCTTGAGCGGCTCGATGTCGGCCATCAGCAGGCACACCCCAGAGCGCGTGGGGACCGTTGGGCGGAACGCACATAGGCAGTGGCTGGGCAACAGCCGACAGCCCGCACACCGCTCGCGCTTGAACCCGCCGCGGGCAACAAAGGGCTTGGCGCTGCGCGCCAGTCGGGCGGCGCGCAGCCGGGAGACCGCATGGGCGGTGGCGCTGGGCAATTCAGGGGCTTCGAGGTTTCGCGGGATGTTCACACGCTCTGCAGGGGCGCCACAAACCTCCTTACCACCTCCAGGTTTTGCGCAGCCAATCGCCTCATCGCTTGCGACACGGGCGCCGCGAGGACTTCCGTCTGCGCCGCCCGCCAGAAGCGCTCAGCGGCGCGGGCTGCCCGCTCCCACACCTGTGGCCTCGGGCCGATGGTGCCGATCCTGGGCTCGATGGGCGTCAGGTCCGGGTCCATCCCGCCACCGATGGGCGCGTAGCGCATCGGCAGGATGTCGTACGCCGGGGCGATGCCTTGGTATTCGCCGGCCTCGTCAATGAGCAGCGAGATGTTCTCGAAGTGCCTGTCGGTGTTGCCGATGAGCTCGCTGAAAGCCGCCATGGTGTCGACCTGCCGTGCGTCGCCAGGCGACAGGTACTTCGCCTGCTCGCAGCGCGCTGCGAACTCAGGCCATGAGTCGCGTCGGCCGAAGAACTCATCGTCAACCGAGCCGGCCGAGAGCATCCCGATCCGACCGGTCGGTCCCACCCGGTCAAAGCGCACGACTTCGAGGAAGACGTAGTCGCCTGCAGCCAGCAGGCGCGTCGGCGCTGCCGGTACACCGACTTCTCCGAGTGCGCGCAGAGCCAGGTGCTCAAGTGGCAGCAGCTCCGCCATCCGACTGCCGCGTTTGGCGAACTTCACGATGACGTGGCCCGCGCCCTCGGTCAGGCTCAGGAATTTCGGCTGCTCGCCACCGGCGCTCGAGCCATACGACGCCGCCTTGAGGGCCGACGCCATTGCCACATAGTACGCAAGTGCTTCGGCTGCACGAATCGGCGCCGCGGCACGAAGTGCCATTTCCTTTTGCAGCGTGACGTCACCGAACACCAAATTGCCCGGCAGATTCAGTCCCTGGGTGAACAGGTAGGCGACCCGATGCTCATCGCTCCAGTCTTTGAGACTGGCAGGGAACCACTGGGAGCAAGCCGCTTCCTGGGCCAGCTGGCGTCCGAGGAAGCCGGACGGCGCCGCGAATGCCATGTAGGGCGGCAAGCCCTCGTAAAGCATGGTGGCCTTGCCGGTCCTTTCCAGGGTGGCGCCGCCTGCCAGGAACTCGATGTCCGCAAACGGCCGGATGTGGCCCTGGCCCAGATACCGATGAATGCGCTGGCGGGGGTTGAGACCCATCGGAAGCTGTCGCAGCAGTGCGTACAGCGGCGCTCTCTGCCGCGTCAACCTGAAACTGGTCACCGTTTGAGATGCTTCACGAATAGATCTAGACAGCGTCGGCTGGCTGACTCCAAGTGCTCCCGTCAGCTGTTCTGCCGTTCTGGCTCCGGACGCAAGAGCGCGCTCAATCCTGCGACTAAGAAGGTCAACAGAAAATGGTTGATGGATGGTCACATGAATTCATTGTGAATAGATCAACGAATTCTACAGTGGGTCCCGCAGCTGCGCGGTGTTCATACATCAATGTTCGCCGCCCGGAGCGCATTCGCCTCGATGAACTCGCGTCGCGGTTCGACCTCATCGCCCATCAACATCGTGAACACGCGGTCGGCTTCGATGGCGTCGTCGATCTGTACGCGCAGCAGGCGGCGCACGGTCGGGTCCATCGTGGTTTCCCACAGCTGGCTGGGGTTCATCTCGCCCAGGCCTTTGTAGCGCTGGCGGGCCACCGCCCCTTCGGCCTGCTGGATCAGCCACGTCATCGCCTGACGGAAGTCGCCGACAGCCGCCTGCTTCTGGCGTTCCCCTTCGCCGCGCTTCACGGTGGCGTTGGCGCCCACCAGGCCCTTGAACGTGCGGCCCGCAGTGCTGAGTGCGTCGTAGTCGGCGCCGTGCACGAAGTCGGCGGTGATCACGCTGCTTTTGACGTTGCCGTGATGCATGCGGCTGATGCGCAGGACGTGCTTGTCGAGCTGCGTATCGAATTGCGCGCTCACATCGGCGTCGTGCAGCGCGGCCTTCAGCTCGGTGGCGGATTGCTCAGCGGCTTCGAGCGTGTCGAGGTCGAGGTGCAGGCCGTTGGCCATCGCGCGCAGGGCTTCGATGTCCATCCAGGCGCTCAAGCGACCAACCACGTTGTTGGCCAGCACGTACTGGCGCGCCAGCGCCTCAAGCGTGTCGCCTTGCAGCACGGCTGAACCTTCGATGGCGGTGTCGAGCTGCGCGTCTTTCAGCGCCACACGCAGCAGGTAGGCATCGAGTTCGGTGCCGTCTTTGAGGTACTGCTCGTCCTTGCCCAGCTTCACCTTGTAGAGCGGCGGCTGGGCGATGTAGATGTGGCCACGCTCAACCAGCTCGGGCATCTGCCGGAACAAGAAGGTCAGCAGCAACGTGCGGATGTGCGCGCCGTCCACGTCGGCGTCGGTCATGATGATGATGCGGTGGTAGCGCAGCTTGTCGGGGTTGAAGTCGTCGCCGCCCATGCCCTTGCCGATGCCGGTGCCGAGCGCGGTGATCAGCGTGAGGATTTCATTGCTGGTCAGCAGCTTTTCGTACCGTGCTTTTTCCACGTTTAAAATCTTGCCGCGCAAGGGCAATATTGCCTGGAACTTGCGGTCGCGGCCTTGTTTGGCCGAGCCACCGGCGGAGTCGCCCTCAACGATGTAGATCTCGCACAGCGCCGGGTCTTTTTCCTGGCAATCGGCCAGCTTGCCGGGCAGGCCCATGCCGTCGAGCACGCCCTTGCGGCGCGTCATCTCGCGCGCCTTCCGCGCGGCCTCACGGGCACGCGCGGCGTCAACGATCTTGCCGACGATGATCTTCGCGTCCGTTGGGTTTTCAAGAAGATAGTCGGTGAGCGCCTTGCTGACCACGTCTTCAACTGGGCCGCGCACTTCGCTCGACACCAGTTTGTCTTTCGTCTGGCTGCTGAACTTCGGCTCGGGCACCTTCACACTTAACACGCAGCACAGGCCTTCACGCATGTCGTCGCCGGTGACTTCGACCTTGGCCTTTTTCGCCACCTCGCTGTCGTCGATGTACTTGTTGATGACGCGCGTCATCGCAGCGCGCAGGCCGGTCAGGTGGGTGCCGCCGTCACGCTGTGGGATGTTGTTGGTGAAACACAGCACGTTCTCGCTGTAGCCATCATTCCACTGCATCGCCACGTCGGTGGTGATGGTGGTGCCTTGGTCGCTGACCTTCTCGCCGACCGCGCCGAAAATCGTCGGGTGAAGCACTTTCTTGCTGGTGTTCACGTACTGCACAAAGCCTTTCACGCCACCGGCATACGCGAAGACGTCTTCCTTGTTGTTGCGCTCATCGACCAGGCGGATCTTCACGCCGTTGTTCAAAAAGCTCAGCTCACGCAGCTTCTTGGCGATGATGTCGTAGTGGAAATCGATGTTCGAGAAGATTTCGAGGTCGGGCAGGAAGTGCACTTCGGTGCCGCGCTTTTCGGTGTCGCCGGTGATGCGCAACGGAGAGACTTCAAAGCCGTCGCGCAGCTCAATCAACCGCTCCTGCGGGATGCCCTGCCTGAACTCCATGAAGTGCGTCTTGCCGTCGCGCCGCACCGTCAAGCGCAGCCATTTGCTCAGGCCGTTGACACAGCTCACGCCCACGCCGTGCAAGCCGCCCGAGACCTTGTAGCTGTTTTGGTTGAATTTGCCGCCTGCGTGCAATTCGGTCAGTGCGATTTCGGCCGCGCTCCGCTTGGGCTCGTGTTTGTCATCCATCTTGACGCCGGTCGGGATGCCGCGGCCGTTGTCAGTGACAGAAATCGAATTGTAGGAATGGATCGTGACGACGATGTCGTCGCAATGCCCGGCCAGAGATTCGTCGATCGAGTTTTCGACAACCTCGAACACCAGGTGATGCAAGCCGGTGCCATCCGACGTGTCGCCGATGTACATGCCCGGTCGCTTGCGTACCGCTTCGAGGCCTTCGAGGATCTGGATGCTGCCTTCACCGTAGGCCGCACTCTGTGCCGCATCGTCGGCGGCTTTGGCAGTCTTCTTGGCTGCGTCGTCGGAAGGAATCGATTCACTCATAGATTTTTTCAAAGGGCCTGTAAGGCCCGGGTGTTCGTCGAGACAGAACCCCCGCTGGGCGGGGGCAGGGGGTGCGAAATGACCGCGCAGCGGATAGAGGCGCCGCGCGCCTCATATCCGCATCGGCATCACGACGTACTTAAAACCGGCTTGTTCAGGCACGGTGATCAGCACGCTGGAATTGGTGTCCTGCAGTTCGAGCTTGATCATCTCAGCGCTGATGTTGGCCAGCGCGTCCATCAGGTAGGTGACGTTGAAGCCGATCTCGATCGAGTCGCCTGCATAGTCGATTTCGATTTCTTCCTTGGCCTCTTCCTGCTCGGCATTGCTCGACGCAATGCGCAAGGTGCCGGGCTCGATGTTGACGCGCACGCCCTTGAACTTCTCGCTCGTCAGGATGGCAGCACGCTGCAAGCTCGACAACAAGGGCGCGCGGCCGAGCGTGATGTGGTTCTTGTGGTTCTTGGGAATCACCCGGTTGTAGTCGGGGAACTTGCCTTCGACCAGCTTGGTGACGAACTCCATGCCGCTGAAGCTGAACTTCGCCTGATTGCCGGCGAAGCGAAACTCAATGGTGCTGTTGTCGTTGCCCTTGTCGTCTTTCAGCAGCCGCTGCAACTCGAGCACCGTTTTGCGCGGCAGGATCACTTCCTGTTTCGGAATTTCAGCCTCGAGCGTGGCATGCGCCAGGGCGAGACGGTGACCATCGGTGGCGACCAGCGTCAGTGTCTTGCCTTCGGCTACGAACAAGATGCCGTTGAGGTAGTAGCGGATGTCATGCACCGCCATGGCGAAGTGCACCTGGTTGATCAAGCTCTTCAGCGTGGCCTGCGGCACCTTGAACACCGGCCCGAAATCAGCCGCTTCCTGCACCAGCGGGAAGTCGTCGCTGGGCATGGTCTGCAGTGTGAAGCGGCTCTTGCCGCCTTGCAGCGTCAGTTTGTTCTGGTTGGCGCTCAATGTGACGACCTGATCGGCCGGCAGCGAGCGCAGGATGTCGATCAGCTTGCGCGCGCCCACGGTGGTCGAGAACGCGGCTGCATCGCCATCGAAGGTGTCGCGGGTGCGCACCTGGATTTCGAGATCCGAGGTCGTGAACTCGATCTCGTCCGCGTTCTTGCGCAACAGCACGTTTGCGAGGATCGGCAGCGTGTGCCGCCGCTCAACGATGCCGGACACGGATTGCAATGCACTCAGTAATTTTTCTTGCGCCGTCTTCAAGACAATCATGTGAGCCTCTCAAATTAGCCGTAGTAGTAGGGGTCGCTGCTTTCTGTGCACAACCCCATTTTCTGCCTTTAGATCAACCCTTTAGCGCTGGATCAACCCTGTGCGCCAACACCTTCGATCTGCGGGAGTCAGACACAACAACTTTTTAATTTCCCGAATCGCGGTGGACAACACCTTGTTGTGCCGAAGTTGTCCCCAGTGTTGTGCCTTGACAGGTGTTGCAACGGGTCAGCCTTTCAGCGTCTGCTCCAGCACATGCAGCTGCTGGTTCAACTCGGGGTTCTTTTGCCGCTCTGCCGAGATTTTGCGTACCGCGTGCAACACGGTGGTGTGGTCGCGCCCACCGAACAGCTCGCCGATTTCAGGCAGGCTCTTCTGCGTCATCTCCTTGGCCAAATACATCGCAATCTGGCGCGGCCGCGCGATGCTGGCCGGCCGCTTCTTCGAGTACATGTCGGCGATCTTGATCTTGTAGAAGTCGGCCACCGTCTTCTGGATGTTTTCGACGCCGATCTGCCGGTTCTGGATCGACAGCAGGTCTTTCAGCGCGTCGCGGGCTAATGCGATGCTGATGTCTTTTTGGCTGAAGCGTGAGTAAGCCAGGATCTTGCGCAGCGCGCCTTCGAGTTCACGCACATTGGCACGCACATTCTTCGCGACGAAGAAGGCCACGTCCTCCGGCATCGGCGTGCCCTCGGCATCGGCCTTCTTCATCAGAATAGCCACCCGCATTTCCAGCTCGGGCGGCTCGATGGCCACCGTGAGGCCAGCGTCGAAGCGCGAGGTCAAACGTTCATCAATATCGACCAGGCCTTTTGGGTAGGTGTCGCTGGTCATGATGATGTGCGCCTTCTTCGCCAGCAGCGCTTCGAAGGCGTTGAAGAACTCTTCTTGTGTGCGCTCCTTGCCGGCGAAGAATTGCACGTCGTCGATCAGAAGCAGATCGTGCGAGTGGTACTTGGCCTTTAGCTCGTCGAAGGTCTTGCGCTGGTAGTTCTTCACCACATCGGTGATGAACTGCTCGGCGTGCAGGTACAACACACGTGCATCGGGCCGGTCGGCCAGCAGGGCGTTGCCCACTGCGTTCATCAGGTGCGTTTTACCCAGCCCGACGCCGCCGTAGATGAACAGCGGGTTGTACATCTGCCCGGGCGCGCCAGCCACGTGCAAAGCCGCGGTGCGGGCCATCTGGTTGGCGCGGCCTGGCACTAGGTTCGAGAAAGTCAACCCAAGGTTGAGCCGATGGCGGGAAGAGACTGCGGCCGAGGCGAGTGGCGCGTGCGTGGCACCGCTGACAGACGCAGACAAAAGCTGGGAGGGCGCGGGGCGTGGAGCCAGCGCAACCGACCCATCGAGAAGCGGCGCCGAAAGACGGGACGGTGCGCAAGGCGCTGGGACGCGAGCGATACCGTCGCGCGGGGCGAGATTGATCTCCAACCGCACGGGTTTGCCCGCTAGTTCGGACAGTACCGCCTCGATGCGCCCACCGTACTGGTTGCGGATCCAATCGAGCTTGAAACGGTTTGGCACCCACAGGCTCGCCACCGCGCCGGAGGCGCCGTCGGACACCGCGGCAGCTTGCAGCGGACGGATCCAGGTGTTGAACTGTTGTTCCGGCAATTCAGCGGCGAGTCGCTCGCAGCCGCGTTGCCAAAGGTCGTCGGTCATGTTGTGGAGAACTGCGTTTCCGAGGCACTAAATTCTATATGAAAGGCATGAAAAAACGCGAGTTATCCACAGAACGAGATTGCCCCTGGGAAGGTGATCGATGGCCGCCGCTGCGCCGCGTGCGTGCAATCGCTTTTGACGGCGCGCTACTTTCTTGGTCTAATCCGCGGTTGCCTTGCCTACACGCAGGGCGAGAAAACTCTCTGGACACGTCATGAAACGCACATACCAAGCTTCGAAGACTCGCCGCGCCCGCACCCACGGCTTTCTGGTTCGCATGAAGACCCGTGGCGGTCGCGCCATCATCAATGCTCGCCGCGCCAAGGGCCGCAAACGCCTCGCAGTCTGAGGCCCAAGGCCACGCCTGAGCGTAGGCCGCGCACGGTGAGCGCACCGCGAATCGCCGTGACCCACGCCCTGACCCAAGCCAGCGACTTCACCCAAGTGCTCAATGCGCCGTCGCGTGCGCGCACGGAGCACTTTGTGGTGCATCACTTGCCGTGTCGGCCCGCTGTGGCGAAAAAAGCAGCCGCCGCACTTGACAAGACAGACTTGTCAACAGCGATCAGCCCCCAGTCTCCACTGCCTGTGGATGAATTGCCGCTCACAGGGTTCTGGTTGGGTTTGGTGGTGCCGAAACGTCACGCCAAACGCGCAGTCACCCGCACGCTGTTGAAGCGCCGCATCCGTGCGGCGATCGCCATGTCATCGGCCGTGCTGCCGGCGGGGTTGTGGGTGGTTCGGTTGCGCACACCGTTCGACCGCAGTGAATTCATCAGCGCCGCCTCTGAGCGGCTGGGCCGCGCAGCGACCCAAGAGCTGACGATGTTGATGGCTGCCGCAGTGGCCCGCGGTCCGCGATGAGCCGCTTCGACGCATTGCGTTCGCCTGGTTCCGCCCCTCAGCGGGTGTTGATTGGGGCGGTGAAGTTCTATCGGCTGATGCTCAGCCCCTGGCTGGGCTCGTCGTGTCGCTTTAAACCGACCTGTTCGGCCTACGCGCTGACTGCGCTTGAGCGTCATGGCGCCGCGACCGGTGTCTACCTCAGCGCCCGCCGACTGCTGCGCTGTCACCCTGGGTGCGCCGGGGGTTGCGATCCGGTGCCCGCTCCTCGTTCTATCTCCTCAGTCGACGCGCCAACAACGACGCCGCTGGCCGCAGATCTCCTCGAAAAGAACCTGTCATGACCGAAATGCGCCGCACCCTGTTGTGGGTGATCTTCTCCATGTCGCTTGTTTTGTTGTGGGACGCCTGGAATAAGCACAACGGTCAGCCCTCGATGTTCGGTCCGCCGAAGACCAGCGCCCCGGCGGCAACCGGCCCGACACCAGTCAACCCGCCGGGCAGCCAAGCCGCAACGGCCAATGCAGTGCCCAGCGCCGCCGGCATGGCGGCAGTCGCGCCCGGCGCGGTGCCGGCCAAAGCGCCTGCGACGACCGACGCGGTTGCTTTGTCGCAGAAGATCGAGATCACCACCGACCTGGTTAAGGCCACCGTCGACACCGTGGGCGGCTCGGTGGTGCGCTTGGAGTTGTTGAAACAAGTCGATCACGTTGACCACGACAAGAACGTCGTGCTGTTCGACGAATCCAGCAGCCGTTTGTACAAGGCCCAGACCGGGCTGATCGCGGCCGCAGGTGGCCCCGCATTGCCGAATCACCTGACGGTGTTCAACCTGCTGCCCGGCGATCGCACGCTGAAGGATGGGCAAGACAGCCTCGCGGCGGTGTTCGAGTCGCCCGAGATTGGCGGCGTCAAGCTGCGCAAGACATACACCTTCCACCGCGACAGCTACGTGGTTGACGTGAAGCATGAGGTGGTCAATGACGCCGCGACACCGGTCACACCGCAGGTCTACTTCCAATTTTTACGTGACGGCAATGCACCGGCAGGCGAGTCGAGCTTCTACTTCACCTTCACCGGCCCGGCGATCTACACCGACGCCGCCAAGTTCAAGAAGGTCGAGTTCAAAGCCATCGAAAAGCGCGGGCCGAGTGAGAAGCCCGACCACGACACAGCCGCCGACAACGGCTGGATCGCGATGGTGCAGCACTACTTCGCCAGCGCCTGGCTTCTCGGCGCCAGCACCGACGACAAGCGCCCGCGCGAATTCTTCACCCGCAAGGTCGACACCAACCAATACGCGGTGGGCATGATCGTAGCGCTGGGCGAGCTGGCACCGGGCGCCACGCAGGTACTGGAGGCGCGCCTGTTCGCCGGTCCGCAAGAAGAAGACAAGCTGAGCCAACTGGCACCGGGGCTGGAGCTGGTGAAGGACTACGGCTGGCTGACCATCCTGTCGAAGCCGCTGTTCTGGCTGCTGACTCAGCTGCACAAAGTGATGGGCAACTGGGGCTGGGCCATCGTCGGCCTGGTGGTGCTGCTGAAGATCGCCTTCTACTGGCTCAACGCCACCGCCTACCGCTCAATGGCGAAGATGAAGGCTGTCGGCCCGAAGGTGGCCGAGATGCGCGAGCGGCTCAAAGACAAGCCGCAGCAGATGCAGCAGGAGATGATGCGCATCTACCGCGAAGAGAAGGTCAACCCGCTCGGCGGGTGCCTGCCGATCTTCGTGCAGATGCCGTTTTTCATTGCGCTGTACTGGGTGCTGCTGGCCAGCGTCGAGATGCGCAACGCGCCGTGGATCGGCTGGATCACCGACCTCTCAGCCAAAGACCCGTACTTTATTTTGCCGGTGCTGATGACTGCGACCAGCTTGTTGCAGACGTGGCTGAACCCGACTCCGGCCGATCCGATGCAGGCCAAGATGATGTGGATCATGCCGCTGGTGTTTTCAGTGATGTTCTTCGTGTTCCCGGCCGGCTTGGTGCTGTACTGGCTGACCAACAACATCCTGTCGATCGCCCAGCAGTACGCAATCAACAAGCAGCTGGGCGTGCTCGGCAAGTAGCCCGCGCCCTGCGCGGCGGGGGCCTCCCGGAAAATACTCCGCATGCTGCCGCGCCACCACGATCCCATCGGTGCCATTGCCACCGCGCCCGGGCGGGCCGCGGTGGGCATCGTGCGGGTCTCGGGCCGCGATCTGCGCTCGCTGATCAATGCGTTGTGCCTACGCCCGTTGGCGCCCCGCCACGCGAGCTACGGGCCGTTCATCGACGCCCAGGGCATGCCGATCGACCACGGGCTGGCCATCCACTTTCCCGCGCCGCACTCGTACACCGGCGAAGACGTGCTGGAGCTGCAGGCGCACGGCGGGCCGGTGGTGCTGCAGCTGCTGCTGGCACGCTGCCTGGAAGCGGCCGCTGCCGTCGACGCCCAAACCGGCCGCACCACGCTCCCTGGCCTGCGCCTCGCGCTGCCGGGCGAATTCACCGAACGCGCCTACCTGAA
>JANPNF010000181.1:0-30844 GCA_031427315.1 Burkholderiales bacterium
CCCGAGTGGGAATTGGCGCTGCAGGTCTTCACCGATGCACAAGCCGACACCTTTTCGTTCGACGTGCTCGACGCCACCAAGCTGGTGCCTGAAGAATTGGTTCCGTTGCGCGTGGTCGGAAAGATGACGCTGAACCGCAACCCCGACAACTACTTCGCCGAAACCGAGCAGGTGGCGTTCTGCACCGCGCACCTGGTGCCGGGCATCGACTTCAGCAACGACCCACTGCTGCAGGGCCGTATTCACAGCTACCTCGACACGCAGATTTCGCGGCTGGGCGGCGCCAACTTCCACGAGCTGCCCATCAACGCCCCGGTGGCGCAGGTGCACAACAACCAGCGCGACGGCACGCACCGCCAGTCGATTGCGCGCGGCCGGGTTGCCTACGAGCCCAACTCGCTCGGCGGCGGCTGCCCGTTTCAGGCCGGCGCGGCGGGCTTTGTGTCGTTCGCACAACCGGTCAGTGAAGACAAGGTGCGCGGCAAGCCTGAAAAGTTTGCCGACCACTACTCGCAGGCCAGATTGTTCTGGCGCAGCCAAACGCCGATCGAGCAGCAGCACATCATCGCGGCCTTCCGATTCGAGCTGACGCGCGTCGGCGTGCCGGCGATTCGCACCCGCATGGTGTCGGTGCTGGTCAACGTCGATGCCGGGTTGGCTGCCAGCGTGGCAGCGGGATTGGGTCTGGCCGTGCCGCCTGCGCAGCCGTTGGCGCGCGAGCCGATGGTCGACAGCGAAGTCGAGATGTCACCCGCGCTTTCGCTCTTTGCACGGCCCGGTGATGGTGGTGTTCAAGGCCGCCGCGTGGCGCTGCTCGTGGCCGACGGCGTTAATGCGGGCAGCCTGCAAGACGCCCACACTGCCTTGTTGGCGGCCAAGGCGGTGCCGCGCTACATCGGTGCGCGGCTGGGCCGGATCACCAGCGATGTGGGCGATGTGATCGAGGTCGAATGTTCGCTGGAAGCGATGCCTTCGGTGCTGTGGGACGCGGTCGTCGTGCCCGCTGGCAACGCCGCCTTGCCGGGCCTGGCTGCAAGTACGCAGGTGCTCGACTTCATCAAGGAGCAATACCGCCACTGCAAACCGATGCTCGTGCTGGGCGATGGTGCGCAATTGCTGCAAGCGGCAGGCGTGCCGTTGCAACTGGCCAGCGGCGCGGCCGACCCGGGTGTGGTGCGGGCCGACGGCGACACCGGAATGCGGCTGCCCGCCTTCATCACCGCACTTGCGCAGCACCGGCACTACGAGCGCGAGCAGCTCGCCGACTGACGCCGCTTTGAATCGAATACAGCCTTTGTTGGCGTTCTCCCTGATGGGAGCACCAGCAGCGGTTTTTTTCGCAAACGCAGACGCGTTTGACTTGTCCGTGTCCTCACACCCTGAAAGAAGCACCATGCAACAAGCTCTGATTCAAAACTCGACCCAGCCCTTCATCAATCTGGCTCGATCAAACATGGAATTGATCAACAAGATGATGCCGACACCGGCAGCGCTGTCGACCTCGATGAACGAGGTTCAAACAATGTTTTAACAACCTGTCGGCTTGCCACGCCATTTCGGCCATGTGGCCGCGTTCGCGAACATGGCGCAGTGCATGTTGCACAACTATGTCGTGTTCACGATGGAGGTCGGGCGCTGCACCACGGCTGCCATGTTGCAGGGACAAGACACCCTCAAGCGCGCTGCGCAACAGGCCACCGACGGGACAGATCAAAACGCGCACCGCTACCAGCAACAAGGCAATCACCACGACAAGAAGGTCGCTGCGTAATGCGTGCAATGTGTCAGAGGGCGGTCTGGTGAGCCTCGACAACGTTTCTCCCCCTGCGCCGTCAACCCAGGACGCGCTGCAGCTGCTGCGCAGTGATCACCAGCGCATCGAGGCGCTGTTGAGCGATTGCTTGCACCTGGCGGTGCAGGAGCGTGGTCTGCTCCCATCGGCCGATCGCAACGGTTGCCTGGAGCGCCTGGCGGCGCTGATGCAGGTGCATGCGCAGATCGAGCGCGAGTTGTTCTACCCGCAGCTGAAGGTGGACGCGCTGGAGCGCGACAGCGCCCAGCTCGACCATGACGAAATGCTGGTGCAACTGAAAGCGCTGCTGGCGCATGCACCGCTGCAAGACGACTTCGAGCGCCAGCTGGAGGCGCTGGCCCAATTGATCCGCAAGCACATCGCGCTGGAGGAAGGGCAGCTGTTCCGCCGGCTGGCCAGCGCCGACTTGGATGCGCTCGGCGCGCAACTGGCGATACGGCGCGGCGAACTGCTCGGCGAGCAGGGCGCCGATTGAGTCGATCGCTGAGGCGCTGACCCCGCCGTTTCGCTACAGCAGTGGCAGCGTGATGGTGAACTCGCTGCCCAGGTCCTGGCCATCGCTGTAGGCGCTCACGCTGCCGCCGTGGGCACTGACCAGTTCGCGCACCACCGTCAGGCCCAAGCCCAGCCCCTGGTTGTTGAAAGCGGCAGCGTGCAGGTCCTGCACGAAAGGGTCGAACACATGCGGCAGCGCGTGCGCGGTAATGCCGATGCCATCGTCGCGCACCTGCAGCACCACGTTGTCACCAGCCGTTGTCACCGTCAGCGTGATGACACCAGAAGTCGGCGTGTACTTCGAGGCGTTGTCGAGCAGGTTGCGCACGGCTTGTGCGAGTCGCATCGGGTCGGCATGGAGGATCGGCCCAGCCTCAGGCAAGTTGAGCCGCAGCTGTTGCCCTCGCTTGTCGATGGCCGGGCGACAGCTCTCGATCACCTCGTCGATCAGCACACGCAGATCGACCGGCTGTGGCTCCATCCGCAGCTTGCCACCGTTGATGCGTGACACGTCCAGTAAATCGCCGACCAGGCGCGACAGCTGCGCCACCTGGCGTTCGATGACGGCATTCATCCGCGGCAGCAGCGGTTCGACGCTGCCGCTGCGGGCCAATACCGCCGACGCGGTTCGGATCGACATCAGCGGGGCGCGCAACTCGTGCACCGCCCGCGCCATGTTCTCGGTGTGTTGCAGCAGCGCCTGGTCTGCGCTGATCTGCAACGTGCGCGCATCGAGCGCACTCAGCACCAGTTGCTCGTTGGCCTCCTGCAGGCGCGCTTGCAGCACGTCGGGCTCATTGCCGGTGACCGGCGTCAGCGGCAGGGCTCGCCGCAGCGAGTCGGGCGACGCGGCTGCGGGTTCGAGGTCGGCAAAATTGCTGTGGTCGAAGAACGCGCGGTCACCGTGGCCCAGGCGCTTGGCGCGGTACATCGCGGCGTCGGCACGGTCGATCAGCGTGAACGCATCGTCGCCGTCGTCGGGAAAGAGGCTGATGCCGATGCTCGCCGTCAGGCTCATCAGGTGCTCACCGATGCGCGTGGGGCGGGCCAGCGCCAAATTGATCTTGTCGGCAATGGCCGACGCGTCGCTGGCCTGCGCCACCTCGCTGAGCAAAATCAGGAACTCATCGCCGCCATGGCGACTCACCGTGTCTGACGCCCGCACCGATTCGACCATGCAGCGCGCGGCAAACTTCAACACCTCGTCGCCCACGGCGTGGCCGAGGGTGTCGTTGATCTGCTTGAAATGGTTCAGGTCCAAAAACAGCAACGCCATGCGGGCCTGGCGCCGCCGCTTGCCGGCAATTGCCTGAGTGAATCGATCGAGAAACAGCATGCGGTTGGGCAGCTGCGTCAGCCCGTCGAGCTCGGCCACCCGCGAGACTTCCAGCAGCGCCCGCATCGCGTCTTCGGCGTCGGTCTTCGCCTGCACCACCGAAATCACCAGCTGCTCGTTGGCCTCCAGGATGTCGGCCACATGCTCTGCATTGAGCAATGTGGATGTCACCAGATGGGCCTGCAGTTCGGCCAGCACCCCACGCGTCTGTTCTGCTTCGGCGCGCAGCTCGGCCAACACGAGCGCCGCGCGAGCGATCTCGGGGTCCAGATCGTCGGGGGGCGCCGGTTGGTTCACGAGTCGGCTTCGGTCAGGCGCGTCAGCGGGCCGTTTCGGCGGCGTTGTGCACACCGTTTGAAGCCGGGTGTGGCAGCGCGCGCTCGCGGGTCGGTCGACCACCCAGCAGGCCTTCGTGGTCGGCCAGCGAGCCGCCGACGACGATGCCGCCGTCGCCGATGGTGTACTCGCGCAATTCATCTGAATGCGCACTGGCCCGTACCTTCACCACAGCCATCACCCGGCGCAGGCGGCTATCAACCTCGATGTAGCGCTGCACGACGATCGCATCGGTCATGAACGCCGTGCCGTAGGGGCTAAAGCGCAGGTCGGTGTAGCGGTCTTCGAGCTCGGAGGTCATCAGCACCGTGACGCCGACATCGGTCATTGCCTTCACCAGGCGTGACAGCGACTCGCGAAAGTCTTCCCGGAAGGTCGGTGCCACCGACAGCTCGAAGCCAGACAGCGAATCAATGACGGCGCGGGTGGCCCCGAGGCGGTGAATCTCGTCGAGCAGCCGCACGATGATCTCGTCGATCGACAGGTCGGGTGCCCGGCTGTCGACCACGCCGACCGTGCCTGCTGCGATCAGGTCGGCAGTCACTCGGCTGCGCGAGCGGTTCGGGTGCTGCTCGAACACCGCAATCACGCCGGTTTCACCCACCCTCGCGCCTTCGGCCAGAAACGCCGCCGCCAGGATGCTCTTGCCCGACCCCGAGGGCCCGGCCACCAGCAGCGAATAGCCGCGCGGCAAGCCGCCGCCGAGCATGTCGTCGAGTGCGGACACCCCGGTCAGTGCGCGTTGCGGCTGGGCGTTCGCCTCGGTGGTTGCAACACCGTCTGCTGCTGGCGAAAGTCCTGCAACGGGCCATGTATTCGGCCGCGCGATCGGCGGCGCAAAAACGCGCACGCCGTCGTTGTCGATGCGGAAGGTGTGCAGGCCCGGCAGCGTGGGCTGGCCGCGCATCTTCATGATTTCCATCTTGCGCACCATCGAGTTGCGCAACACGCTCTGGCGCAGCCAGATCAAGCCGTCGGCCACGGTAAACACTGGGTTCGCATCGTTCTCGACGAAGTACTCGCCGAGCAAAAAGGTGGTCGCCCGCCAGCTGGTCATCAGCATGCCGAGCTGTTGAACGAACTGCTGCAGGGTGTTGTGCGCCGTGGGCGCATGGTTGGCCGATTCGCTGGCCAGGATCACCGAGCGGAAAGAATCGACAAACACCAACCCCGGGTTGTAGGTGGTGACTTCTTCGACGATGCGGCGCAGCACGCGGTCGAGGTCGCCTGCCATCGCGTCTTCCGACAGGCTGATGAAGCGGATCGAGGTGTTGAGCGCCTCGTTGTCGAAGAAGTCGAACTGTTGCTGGTAGCGCAGCATTTTCAGCGGCGGCTCGCCGAGCACGGTGAAATACAGCGCCGGGCGCTCGGGTGTGGCCAGCGCAAACATGATTTGGTGCGCCAGCGTGGTTTTGCCGCAGCCGGGTTGGCCCGCAATCAGGTTGAACGAGAACTCCGGCAGCCCGCCGCCGAGCACGTCGTCGAGCCCCGGCACGCCGGTACTCAAGCGGTTGATGATCACTTTGGTCGTCATGGGTCGAGATCCTTGGTGCTGGGGCCGCCTAAAGCGTCGGCCCACACGGAACGCAGCAATCGTTCGGTAAGAGAAGGTCCGACCATGCTGACCAGCAGGTCGTGGAAGGTGTCGAAAAGCGTGGCCGCGCAGGCATGGGCCTGGGGTAGTGATTGCCGCTTGAACACTGAACTCAGGTCAGACAGGTTGACCGACGCCAGCGCGTTGTCATGCACCCCCATCAGCCACGGGTAAACAAGCGCTGTGACGAACACACTGCGTTTATAGAGCGCTGCAAACCCGCGTGGCCCGACGATGGGCGTCAACGCCACATCGACCTCTTGCCACACTGCCACGATGGCATCGGCAAGGGAGCCAGCGTCAGCCTGTGCGTTCACACGGTGGGCTAACGGGGCGTGGACCGGGCGGGGCGCTGGGCTGTCCATCGGATGGGTGCGCTGGCGCTCCTCAATGGTGAGCTGATGGTACGCGCTGGACGGGTCCATCCCTTCCCGTAATTCTTCCCACAATTTCAAGGTGCGCCCGCTGACGCCCGCGGGTGGTTTCATCGAGGAGGCGCTTCAGCAGGCCAGCTGGGGCTCATAGACGCACCGCAATGGAGGGGCATCCCGTGTCCCTGGCAAGCGGTGTGCCGATGGACGGGCGCGGTGCCAGCTTCAACCTTGCAAAGCTGCCTCAGATCGGCAAGATTTACCGCAAAGTGGGGCGGGTCGGTAAGCCGAACCGGCGCCGCAGACGGGTGGGCGCGCCGTTTGCTACGACGGCGGCCGCTGAGACGGCACGGCACAGGGGTTGCGAACGCTTTGTGGAAACACAGCATTCCGACACGAGGAGCAGCCACCATGGCGAGCCTGAATTTACAAAACACCACCCGCCAGGTTCAAACGCTGTCGCCGCGTTTTCAGCATGCAGTGCGGCTGTTACAGATGTCGTCGGTGGACTTCGCTGACACCGTGCGCGACGTGCTCGGCCAGAACCCGTTCCTCGAACTCGAAGACGGGTTGGCGGAGGGTGAGGGCGCGATGGGTGATTCGGCCGATGCATCTGATGTCGATGTTGGCGAGGGCGATGAAGCCGCGGGGTTGCCGACCACACTGTTCGACGATCACGTGACGTCGGCAGACACCAGCGGCTTGCCTGACGACCGCAACGACGACCGGGGTGACGATCAGGGTAGCGACCGCGACCTCTGGCAGGCCAATGGACTGTCGCTGCCACGGCAGGCCGGCGATGGCGAGGTGTCGGCACTCGACATGATGGCCGTTGAAACGCCGTTGAACGCGCATCTGAATGCGCAGCTCGATCTGCAGCCGTTGGCCACCCGTGAGCGATGGACGGCGCGTGCCATCGTCGAATCCCTCGACGATGACGGCTACCTGCGCACCCCGCTGGTCGAGTTGTGCGAGTTGTGCGAGCTGACGCCGCCGGCGCGGCTGGCCGAGATGAAGCTCGCCTTACAGCGGGTGCAGGCGCTGGACCCGGCCGGGGTGGCCGCATGCAGCGTGGCCGATTGCCTGACGTTGCAACTGCCTTCCATCGAATGCCCGCAAATGCGTGCGCTGGCCGCGCGCATCGTGGCAGAGCACCTGCCGCTGCTGGCCGCACGCGATGTGTCGGCGCTGGCGCGCGCACTCGGCGCGGCGCCGCTGCAGGTGCAGCAGGCCTGCGACCGCATTCGCCGCCTCGATCCTCGGCCCGGCTGGCGGTTCAGCTCGACGCGCATCGCCTACGTGGTGCCCGACGTGGTGGTGAAGAAGGTTCGTGGCGAATGGCGGGTGCAACTGAATCAGGCGGTGATCCCGCGGGTGCGCCTGAACCAGCTGTATGCCGCGCTGTTCAAGCTCCACCGCAGCCCCGCCCATGCCGACATGGCGGGCCACCTGCAGGAGGCACGCTGGACGGTGAAAAACGTCGAGCAGCGCTTCTCAACCATCCTCGACGTGGCCACAGCGATCGTCCAGCGGCAAAAGCACTTCTTTGAATTCGGGCCGATGGCAATGAAGCCGCTCGGGCTCAAGGAAATTGCCGACGAGCTGGGCATTCATGAGTCCACGGTGTCACGTGTCACCAACAACAAATACATCGCCACACCCACCGGCGTGTTCGAGCTGAAGCATTTTTTCTCGCGGGTGATGGTTACAGCCAACGGCAGCGCCTGCTCGGGCACCGCCATCCGCGGTTTGCTGAAGGACATGATCGACGCCGAGGCCCCCGGGGCGCCTCTGTCCGACGCCGAGATCACCCGCCAACTGGCGCAGCAAGGGCTGGTGGTGGCCCGCCGTACGGTCACCAAGTACCGCCAGTTGTTGCGCATCGATGCGGTCGACCGGCGGCGGCGGACCTAGAACAAACGAGTCTGGATCGGTCAGCCGTGGCCCTTGGCCAGCGAACCGATGCCCTGGGCACATCAATTGCCATTTCTTACCAGGCCGTCGCTAGCGCGCGGCCGCTGCGGCGTTAGCGCGTCGCTTGTTTTGTGAACCCTGGAGTTTTCTCATGCACACCGATGACTCGCTGATCGATCTCTGGCCGCATTCGGTCACGCTAAACATCGAGATTCAATACGAGCGCAGCATGCCTGACCGGCGCATTTATCTGCTGGCGCCGTCCCACTGCACATCGGAGGTTCGTGTATTGATCCCGCAGCACACGGGCAAGCCGCTCGAACTGCAGCGTGTGAGCTGGTCGAAACTGCCAGGCCACACGCTGTACCTGCGCTGCCTGAACGTGCTGGCCGTCCACTGGTTCGGCGCGGTGGCGATGCCGCCGCGGGTCAGTGGAACCCCGCTGTGGCAACGCATCAGCGCGGCGGTGGCCAGCGATGACCGCACGCTGCAAGGGCTCTCCTTCGATATGAATGTCGTCGACGGCATGCGCGCAGCGCTGTGCTGCCGCAGCCGCGATGACCAGCCGCTGGTGCGCCGCTCGCTGGTGCTCGGCGCGCTCGACGCCGATCCGCTGCGCGCGTTGTTGCGCATCGGGGCGCTGCATGTTCGCCCGGTGCTGGAGCGCAGCGCGGTGCAGAGTGGTGTCAGGCCGCACCCCAAGGTTCTACATGCAGCGCCCGGGATGGCGCAGCGGGCATGAACGGCCTGCATGCAGGGGCGCTGCGATGATCGCCGTGATCGTTCCGGTGCACAACGAGCAGGCGCTCCTTGCAGGATGCCTGCGCGCCGTGCGCGAAGCCTCGCGGCGCCGATACTTGAATGGTGAGGCGGTGCTGCGGGTGGTGGTGCTCGACGCCTGCACCGACGCCAGCGGCGACATCGCCCGCAGCGCGGGTGCACACACGCTCAGCCTGCAGGCCTGCAACGTCGGCGCAGCCCGGGCGCTCGGTGCGCAGTGGGCCATCGATCGCGGCGCGCGTTGGCTGGCCTTCACCGACGCCGATACGGTGGTGGCGGCCGACTGGCTGGCGGCGCAACTGGCCTTGGACAGCGATGCGGTGTGCGGCACGGTGGCGGTCAGCGATTGGGGCGACTACGGTGAGCGCATGCGCCGCCATTACGACGCCACCTACACCGATACCGACGGCCACCAGCACATCCACGGTGCCAACCTGGGTGTGAACGCGGCGGCCTACGTGCGCGCAGGCGGGTTTCAGCCGCTGACCAGCAGCGAAGACGTGGCGCTGGTGCGCTCGCTGCAAGGCAGTGGCGCGCGCATTGCCTGGTCGGCTGCTCCCCGCGTGACGACGAGTGCGCGGCGCCTTTACAAAGCGCCGCTCGGCTTCGGCGCGACGCTGCAGCGCATCGATGCCGAGACCCGCCTCGCTTCTGTAGCTGGTGTGACTGCCGACGCCGCATGAATGCAGGTGCCGCCGCCGCCATGTTGGCGCCGCCTGCACTGCTGGAGCGCCTGCAGCACGCGCTGACCGCACTCGATCCGCAGGCCGATGCACCGAATCAACTGAAGGCGCTGGTGGCTGCCGGCTGCGGCGATCTGCCAGCGCCGGGGGGTGGCCAGACCTTGTTGCGCTGGCAGGCGCTGGCGGCGGTTGCCGGACACGACATGTCGCTCGCCAAACTGTATGAGGGTCACGCCGATGCGCTTGCGGTGATGCGGGAATTGGGGGTGCATGAGCTGGGTGTATGCGAGCTTGGCCTGCGCGAGCCGGGGTTGAATCGCGATGTCGCGCCCGGCAGCACCTGGGGCCTGTGGGCGGCCGAGGCAGCGACGGGCCGCACCACGGCCCTGCGTCGGCCTGACGGCCGAATGACGCTGCACGGTGCCAAGGCGTGGTGCTCAGGCGCGGCGCACCTGAGCCACGGCCTGTTGACTGTCTGGTCGACTGAGGGCGCTGGGCCGCAACTGGTGCGCGTGGCCATGAAGCAAGACGGTGTGTCGATCAATGGCAGCGGCTGGTGTGCTGTCGGCATGGCCGGCAGCGCCAGTGTCGATGTCTCGTTTGCCGACGCGGTGGGTGACGCGGTCGGTGCGCCCGGCGATTACCTGTCGCGCCCTGGTTTCTGGCACGGCGGTGCCGGCATCGCGGCGTGCTGGTACGGCGGCGCGCGTGCGCTCGGCGTGGCGCTGCGCCGCTCGGTGGCGTGCACAACCGATGTTACCCGCCGCCTGTTCGGCAGCGCGGCCGTCGGCCGCGTCGATGTGGCGCTGCACAGCACCGCGGCGCTGCTGCGAGAGGCGGCAGAGTACATCGATGCCCATCCGCTGGCCGATGCCGGCGCGGTGGCGCTGCGGGTTCGGTTGGCAGCGGAGGGGTGCGCTACGCTGGTGTTGGGCGAAGCCGGTCGCGCACTCGGCGCCGCCGCGTTTTGCCGCGATCCGCATTTCGCGCGCATGGCCGCTGACTTGCCAGTGTTCGTGCGGCAAAGCCATGCCGAGCGCGATTGCGCCGCACTCGGTGACCAGGTGGTGGCATCGCCACCAGCTGACCACCGCGCCGCAGAAGGCAGCCGATGGGCGCTGTGATGCTTCAACGTGCGGCTGAGCCTGAAACCACGCGTAAAACCACGCGTGTCACCGAGCGTGTCATCGAGGGCGTCGGCTGCGCCGAGTCGGTGTGGCTCGATTGGCTGGGTGGCATCGATGTGCCGACCGTGCCGTTGGACGAGTTTTTGCCGGCTGCGGCACGGCTGGTGGTGGTGGCACCGCACCCCGACGACGAGGTGCTGGCCTGCGGCGCACTGCTGGCCATGCACGCGGCGCGGCGCGGTGACTGCCGTGTGATTGCCGTCACCGAAGGCGAAGCGAGCCACCCTGGGTCTGCGCTCTGGAGCGCGCAGCAGCTGGGCGTTGTTCGCAGTGCTGAACGAGCCGAAAGCCTGCGGCGGCTCGGCCTCGGCGGCGCACCGGCGCAGGTTCTCGGGCTGCCCGACGGTCGCGTGCAGGCGCACGCTGAAGCGCTCCGGCAACGCTTGACCCGGCTGTTGCGGCCTGCCGATGTGGTGGTGGCCACCTGGTCGCTCGATGGCCACCCCGACCACGATGCCTGCGGCGCCGCTGCCGAGCAGGTCTGCGCGGCCGTGGGCTGCCGCTTGCTTGCCGCGCCGGTGTGGATGTGGCATTGGGCCGCGCCCCGCGATGCCCGGGTGCCATGGCATCGGCTGCGCGCGCTGCCTTTGAGCGCGACCGCCCAGCAGCGCAAGCAGGCGGCCGTGCAGGCGCATGTGTCGCAGCTTGTCAGCCGCGAAGACGGACACGGCCCGGTGCTCGGCGCAGCGATCGTGGCCCGCGCGACACGCGAACGCGAGTATTTTTTTGTTTGAATGAGGCCTCCACGATGCTGCATTCCCCTGCCTATTTCGACTCGATGTTCCATGCCGACAGCGATCCGTGGCAATTCCGCACGCGCTGGTACGAGGTGCGCAAACGCGCGCTCACCCTGGCCTGCTTGCCGAAGTCTCACTACGACGCGGCGTACGAGCCGGGCTGCGCCAATGGCGAGCTGTCGGCCGCGCTGTCGGAGAGGTGTTCGCGCCTGCTGGTGTCAGATGGCTCGGCCCCGGCGGTGCAGCTGGCCAGACAACGTCTGGCCCAGCTTCCCCACGTCGAGGTGCGGCAGGCGTGGGTGCCGACGCAATGGCCTGACGAACAGTTCGACCTGATCGTCATCAGCGAGCTGGCTTACTTTTTGACGGCGGGGGCGCTCGACGCCATGATCGAAAAAATCAAAGCGTCGCTGTGCGCTGGCGGCACGGTGTTGGCGTGCCACTGGCGGCGGCGCAGCGACGACTGCGAGTTCAGCGGCGATCGGCTGCACCGCCAACTCGGCAGCGGGTTGGGCCTGCCGCACCTGAGCCGATTGATCGAGCCCGATGTGCGTGTGGATGTGTGGAGTGCCGATCCGCGTTCGGTGGCGCAGCATGAAGGCTTCGCGTGATGCTGGTGCTCAGTCTTGCCTAGAGGCTCAACAGGTGCGACAGCAAGGCGTTGATCTGCGATTGCGCACCCAGCCGAAATTGCGCGCCGCTGGGCGTGCCCACCGGTGCGATGCGCACGCTCACACTGCCCGCACCAGCGCGGGCGAATGCCGGCTCGTCGTTGACATCGTCGCCCACGATCAGGGCGCTCGGCGCGCCACATTCGCGCATCAGCTGCGCCAACGCGTCGCCCTTGTTCGGCGCATCGAACGGAGTGATGTTTAGCACGCTGTGGCCGTGGGTTGCCACGATGCCAGGGCCGTGCGCCGCAACAAGGCCATCGAGCCAGCATCGCGCCGCAGCCCCATCGGGCGAGCGCCGGTAGTGCCAGGCGAGTGAGGCGCCCTTGTCCTCCACATCGATGCCGTGCGCCGCGAACGCATGGGCGTGTTGACGTGCCTGCTCACGACACGACGCGAGCGCGCGGTGTCGCGCCGGCGTGGCCGTGCTGCCAGCCCGCTCGGCACCGTGGTTACCGACCAGAAAGCGCGGCTCGAAACCGAGGCGCAACCGCGCATCGGCCACCGCCCTGCCTGTGATCACCGCCACCGGCCAGCGCTTCGCCAGCGCTTGCAGCCGGGTGGCAGTGATGGGCGAGACCACCGCGTCCGATGGCCGCATCACCAGCGGCGCCAGCGTGCCGTCGAGATCGAAGCTGAGCAGCGCGTGCCCGGCACTCAAACGTTTCAAGGCTCGCAGTCCGGGCGGCGAGAACAGCGTGGCGGTCATGTGCCCGTCATGGTGTGCACCTGGCTGCGGTAGAGCGGGTGATGCGGTGGGCAGGCCGGGTGATCGAGCGCCGCCAGCCGCTGAACCTCGGTGGCCGCTTGCAGCAAATTCGCGGCCCAATGCTGTGCAGTGTGCCGCTGCACCGTGGCACGCAGCGCCCGCATGCGCACGTGCTGCTCGGCAGGCAGCATGGTCAGGCCCTGCTGGATGGCCTCGGCCACCCGCGCCAGGTGGTGTGGGTTCACGCACAGCGCATCGACCAGCTCGGCCGCCGCACCGGCGTGTTCGCCGAGCACCAGCACGCCTTGTTCGTCGTCGCGTGCGGCGATGAATTCCTTGCAAACGAGGTTCATGCCGTCGTGCAGCGGCGTCACCAGGCAGACATCGGCAGCGCGGTAGGCGGCGGTCACGGCGGCGCGATCGTGGCAGTGGTCCAGCAGCAGCACCGGCGTCCAGCCCGGGCGGGCGTAGCGCGCGTTGATGCGCGCAACCTCGGCGCGCACCTGAGCCTGGAATGCGGCGTAGGCGGGCAGGGCAGACCGCGTGGGTGCGGCAATCTGCACAAAGCGAAGTCGGCCGATCCACTCGGGCTGCGTCGTCAGCAGCAGCTCGACCGCCTGCAGCCGCTCTATCAGGCCCTTGGTGTAGTCGAAGCGGTCGACGCCCACGATCAGCTTGCCGCCCACCGGCACCGACCAGCGCTGTGCGGCCTCGCGCCGACAGTGCGCCACCGTCGGCATGGCCTGCGCGTGTGCGGCCGTTGGCCATGCGACGGAGACCGCACAGTCGCGCACGTCGGTGAGCGAGTCCGCGCGGTGCAGTGCCGAGCCGCGCAGGTTCATCGCCACTGGCCAGCCGCAGCGCCGCGCGCTGGCGTTGAAGTGGCGACTGTCGGTGGCCGTCTGGAATGCCAGGGTGTCGCAGCCCAGCAAGCCGGCAGTCAGTTCAGCCAGCCACGGGCAAATGGCCATTTGCTCCGAGTGTCCCCACGGGATGTGCCAGAAGCCGAGGATGCGGGCGCGCGGCAGGCGCTGCCGCACCATCGCTGGAACCAGCGCCAGGTGGTAATCGTGCACCCAAACGATCGGGTCGGCGCGCCGCGCTTCGCGCAGCACGGCATCGGCAAAGCGCTGGTTGATGCGGCGATAGGCCGCCCAGTCGCTGTCGGCGAAGGTCGGCCTCACATGAACCATGTGGCACAGAGGCCACAAGCCGCTGTTGGCCGCACCGTCGCGGTAGCCGCGCTGCTCTTCGGCGCTGAGCCACACGTACCTCAGACGGTAGCCGCCATCGGGTTGCCCCGCGGAGGTGACTTGACAGGTGTCGTCGGCATCGGCGAATTCACGGTCGGCGTTGCCGCTGCCGTGGGCGATCCAGGTCCGGGTGGCGCTGGCGCCCAGGTGCATTACCGGCTCGATCGCGCTGACCAGGCCGCTGGCCGGCTGCACTGCCTGCACGCCGTCGCTTCCCCGGTGGTGCGACCAGGGCGCGCGGTCGGACACCACGATCAGTTGCTCATCGTCGAGCAGCGTGTCGAGGGGTGGTCGCCATGGCGGGCTGGCGGGTCGGGTCGGCTCGGCAAAGCGCGTCATGGAGCTTCATTCGGTCGTGGCAGATGGCACCGTTTGGCAATTCGGGTGCCCGGCGCGTTGGTTCGCCCGCGTCACTCACCGAGCACTGAAGCGCGTCAGCGGGCACGCCGCAACAGCTCGCGGCGGTGGACGTCGTCCAGCCCGCCAGTGGCGCGCAGATCGGTGTCGACCAGTCCCGCGTCCAGATCTTTCTTTGCCTGCACCATCACATCCTGTGGATCGGGGTTGATCTCGCCAGGACGCTCATCCCGCTCGTTGGGCATGGGCAAGCGTTGTCCGTCTTGAGGAGGCCGCGATCCGGGTGCGGTGGGCGACTTCCCGACGCCGACATGGGCGTTGGGTCGGGGTTTGGGTGCCGAGCGGTCGGCTGGCGGGCTGGCGTTGACGGTGGTCGAGCGTTTCATCGGAATTCCTGTCGGCAAGTCTTGCCAACCACCGTGGCAAATCGTGCGCCCACAGGGTGAAACGCCGCGTCAGTTGATGCCGCTGATGCGGCTGATGTCGTCCCGCCACGCGGCCAGGGATTCGATCAGCACCTGCGGGTCGACCGGCTTGGTGTGGTGGTGATCGAATCCAGCCGCTTGCGACAGGATGTGGTCTTCCTGTTGCCCCCGGCCGGTGAGTGCCACGATCAGCATGGTGGCGCCCCACGGCTCGCGGCGCAGGCGGCGCGCCACCTCATACCCGTTCATCCCGGGCATGCCGATGTCGAGCAGCGCCACCTGCGGGCGCACCTGAGCGGCGAGCGCCAACGCGCCCGGGCCGTCGTGGGCCACGTGCACGGTGTGGTGTTCCAGCTCGAGCAGCATCGCCAGGGTATCGGCCGCGTCGCGGTTGTCGTCGGCGATCAGGATCGACAGCGCGGCGCGCGGCGTTGCCCGGGCATGAGCAGCGTGGGATGCCGACACCGGCTTTGACATCGGCTGCATCTCCGGCTGCACCACGGCGTGTGGCCCGATGAGTCTCGCGGGGAGCACGAGGCTGAAAGTGCTGCCGCAGCCCAGCCCGGCGCTGGCCGCGGTCAGGCGGCCGCAGTGCAACTCGACCAGGCCGCGCGACAGCGCCAGGCCGATGCCCAGCCCTTCCTGCAAGCGATCGCTGGTGTCGCGCAACGGAGAGAACATGTCGAACACATAGGGCAGCTGCTGCGGCGTGATGCCGACGCCGTTGTCGCTGACGGCGATCACCAACTCATCGGACGCCACGCTCGCCTTGACGCGGATCTGGCCGCCCGGATCGGTGTACTTCGCGGCATTGCGCAGCAAGTTGGCCAGCACCTGCGACAGGCGCAACTCGTCAACCTCGACGTCGAGCGGCGAGAGCTCGATGTGCAGCGTGTGGCGTTTTTCGTCGAGCTGCGGCTGTGCGGTTTCGATGGCCGCCTGCACCACGTCCCGAAGCGGTTGCCTGCGCAGCCTGAGCTCCAGCCGACCGGCCGAAATTCGTGAAATGTCGAGCAGGTCGTCGAGCAGCCAGGCCATGTGCCGGACCTGCCGGTGGATGATCTGCCGACTCGTCTCCAACGCGTCGGGCGTCAAACCCGGGCGGTCGAGCACCGCCACGGCACTGCGGATCGGCGCCAGCGGGTTGCGCAGTTCGTGCGACAGGATCGCCAGGAATTCGTCCTTGCGGCGATCGGCCTCGCGCAGCGCCTCCGAGGCCAGCCGCGCGTCGGTCACGTCGATGTGCACGCCGACCCATTCGCGCACCGAGCCATCGACGGCCAGCACCGGCACCGCGCGCACCGCATAGCGTCGCCAGCTGCCATCGGGGGCGCGCACGCGGTGCTCGCACTCGAAGTTTCGCTGCTGGGTAACCGCTTGCTTCCATGCCGCCAAGGTCGGCGGCGCATCGTCGGGGTGCAGTGCAGACGCCCAGCCGAAGCCCTGGTACTGCGCCTCGGTCTGTCCGCTAAGCGCGGCCCAGCCGGGCTGCTCGCCGGTCATTTCGCCTTGCGCGTTGTTGGTCCACATCGAGCCGACTGCGCGCACCGCGGCCTTGAAGCGTTCCTCGCTCAGAAAACGGGACGACTCGGATTGCAGCAGTCGCACACGCGCCTCGGCGCGCAGACGCTGCTCGTGCCGCAGCGCGGTGGTTTCACGACAAACGCAAAAGAGCCCGGCCACCGCACCGCTGTCGTCGCGAACCGGGTGGTAACCGAATGAAAAATGCGCCTCGACTGCGTGGCCGTCGCGCAGCAAGGGCAGCATCAAATCGTCGTTTTGCACGCTGTGGCCCGCATCCACACGATCAAACAGCGGGCCGATGGTGGGCCAGATTTCGGACCACACCTGATGAATCGGCTGACCGAGCGCCGCCGGATGGCGCGAGCCGAGGATTGGCGCGTAAGCGTCGTTGTAGAAAAAAATCCGCTGCGGACCCCAGGCGACGAACATCGCTTCATTGGCGCCCAGCATCAGGCCGACCAAAAGCCGCAATTCAGCAGGCCAGTCACCCGCAGCGCCGAGTGCGGCGGTTTCTGCACTGCCTGCACTGGCTGCACCGCCCGCACCGCCGACACCGCTGCGCAGAAGCCGCGCACATTCGCCCGGGTGATCGAGGAAGGCAGGCGAGGTGCGCAATGTCATGCGCGATGCTATGCGCAGGCGCTCAGTGATGTCACCCACGATGCCCCGGCACAACCCCGCACCCGAGGCGGCACGCCGTTTGCCTAAGGTCGGCATGAAGTGCATTTGCGAATCTTCTTCTGTCCGCTTCGCTATGCCGACGCCGCTGCGCCGCGCGGCACCGGACATCGGCTACAGCGCGTACCAGAATTGCCTGCTGGCGCGGCTGCCCGATGCAGCACGGCAGCGCTGGCTGCCGCAGCTCGAATGGATCGAGCTGCAGCAGGGCCAGGTGTTGCATGAATCGGGCGTATCGCCGAGCCACGCGTATTTCCCGACCACGGCCATCCTGTCGCTGCTCAACGTGACACAAGACGGCGCCTCGACCGAAATTGCCGCGGTGGGCAACGAAGGCGTGATCGGTGTGTCGCTGTTCATGGGCGGGGTGTCGGGCAGCAGCCGAGCCGTGGTTCAAAGCGCTGGGTTCGGGTTGCGGCTGAGGGCGCAGGCGATGCGCACCGAGTTCGAGCGTTCCTCCGAAGTGATGCAGCTGCTGCTGCGCTACACCCAGGCCCTGATGGCGCAGATGGGCCAGACAGCGGTCTGCAACCGCCACCATTCGATCGACCAGCAGCTGTGCCGCTGTCTGTTATCGAACCTCGACAGGCTCGGCAGCAACCGGATCGTGATGACGCATGAGCTGATCGCAGGGACGTTGGGTGTGCGCCGGGAAAGCGTGACCGAAACGGCATTGAAACTGCAGGCGGCCGGTCTGATCAACTACGCACGCGGGCACATCACCGTGCTCGACCGCAGCGGCATGGAACGCCGCGCCTGCGAGTGCTATCGGGTGGTTAAAGGGGAGTACGACCGTTTGCTGACCCACAGGCTGGCGGCCTGACACCTGAACCGTCGCATGGATTTGCTGGGCCTGCTTCAATGGCCTGCCATGGTGGTGACGATCATCGCGTCGTGGCTGGTGGCATCGACCGAGGACGGGCGCCGCAACTGGGGGTTCTGGGTGTTTCTGTTGAGCAACGCCCTGTGGGTGGCTTGGGGCTGGCACACGCAAGCCTATGCGCTGATGGCCTTGCAGTTCGGTCTGGCGGCGATGAATATTCGAGGTGCGGTGAAAACCGAGCGCTGAAATCCACGCCCCTATCATCCGGGCTGCCGTGATCAGCGCTTTGCATCGCGGTCGATTCGACTTAACGCTCGCTACCCACCCGCCCATGCCTCGACCCACCACCAAACTCCTGTGTCATTGGCTTGCTGCCCCTTGGGTCGCACTGTTGTTCTGTCTGGCGGCCTTGCCCGCGGCGCAGGCCCAGCTCCGGGTCGAAATGTCGGGCGTCGGGGCCTCCCAGGTGCCGATCGCGGTGGCGGAATTTCGGCATGAGGACACGCTGGCGCAGCCGCTGTCGCAGATCGTACGTGCCGACCTCGAGCGCAGCGGCCTGTTTCGCGGGCTCGATGCGCCGGGTGTGCAGGATGAGGTGGCGCAACCAGGCATGGCCGACTGGCGGCGCAGAGCGGCTGATGCGCTCGTCGGTGGCTCGGTGACGCGGCTGGCCGATGGCCGCTACGACGTGCGCTTCAAGCTGTGGGATGTGGTTAAAGGCACTGAGTTGGGCGCGCAAAGCACCGTGGTGGTGGCTACCGACTTGCGACTGGCGGCGCACCGAATTGCCGACTTCATCCACGAAAAACTGACTGGGCAAAAGGGCGTGTTCTCGACGCGCATTGCGTACGTCACGCGGATGGGCAAGCGCCACACGCTCAACATTGCCGATGCCGATGGCGAAGGCGGGCAGATCGCGTTGAACAGCGCCGAGCCGATCATCTCGCCCGCCTGGTCGCCCGACGGCCGTGAGTTGGCCTATGTGTCGTTCGAAACGCAGAAGGCGGTTGTGTATGTGCAGGACGTGGCGAATGGCAAACGGCGCGCGGTCGCGAATTTTCGCGGCTCGAACAGTGCGCCGGCGTGGTCGCCCGATGGCCAGACGCTGGCGGTGACACTGTCGCGCGACGGCGGCTCGCAGGTCTACCTGATGGGCCGCAACGGCGACAACGTGCGCCGACTCACGCAAAGCATCGGCATCGACACCGAGCCGGTGTTCTCGCCCGATGGCCGCAGCATTTATTTCGTCAGCGACCGCAGTGGCGGCCCGCAGATCTACCGCATCCCGACCAGCGGCGGCGCGGCCGAGCGCATCACCTTTGCAGGCAGCTACAACATCAGCCCGGCGATCAGCCCCGACGGGCGCACGTTGGCCTATGTGTCGCGCGAAGGCAATGCCTTTCGGCTGTATGTGCAAGACCTGACGGGCGGCGCGCCGATGTCAATCAGCAACACAACCGACGACGAAAGCCCGAGCTTTGCACCGAACGGACGTTCGATCATCTATGCCTCGCGTGCGCAGGGCAGGGATGTGTTGCTGACCACCTCGCTGGACGGCAAGATCAGGTCGCGCCTGGTGTCGTCGTCGGCCGATGTGCGCGAGCCGGTCTGGGGCCCTTACGGGCGTTGATGGCCAACGCTGATCGACATGCTTTCCCTCGTTCACGTTGTTGCAGCATCACTGACGTACCGCCGATAATTTCTATTCACTATCAGGAGTCTGCATGAACCCGAATCCGCTTCACTTCCGTCCGACTCAACGATTACTGTGGGCCGCGCTGTGCGCTGCGGCGCTGGCGGGTTGCGGCTCCAACGTGAAGCTCGACGACAAAAACGTGCCCGTCGAATCGCGTACCGGCACCAGCACCGGTGGCGGCGCCGACACCAGCTCGGCAGGCGCCTCGCAATCGCAGGTCACGCCGGTCGATCTGACCAAAAACGGCGGCGGCGATGTGTTTTCTGGCGCGGGCAAGGTCGTGTACTTTGACTTCGACAGCTACACCGTGCGCGACGACGCTCGCCCGGTGATCGACGCCAACGCCAAGGTGCTGGCTGCCAACAAAGCCAAGAAGCTCGCCGTCGAAGGTCACACCGATGAACGCGGTGGCCGCGAATACAACCTGTCGCTCGGCCAAAAGCGCGCCGAGGCCGTGGTGCGCGCACTGAGCCTGGCCGGGGCCACCGAGGGCCAGCTCGAGGCCACCAGCTTCGGCAAGGAGCGCCCGGCTGTTGTCGGCAGCGATGAAGCTGCATATGCGAAGAACCGCCGCGTCGAGCTGGTCGCCCGCTGAGGGCGGGTCGATGAGCGCCACGCGCATTAGGCAAAGCATCGGGTGGTCGCCTTGGGCGGCCACGGCCTGTCTGCTGCTGGCGCTGTCGGCACCATCGGCGCGGGCCGGTCTGTTCGATGACGACGAGGCGCGCCGCGCCATCCTCGAGCTGCGCCAGAAGATCGAGCAAAGCAACGAGCAGGCGCGTGCGGCGCAGGCCGAGCAGATAGCGCAATTGCGCGCCAGTCTGGCTGATTTGAGTCAGCAGATCGACCTGATGCGCACCGAGAACGCCAGCCTGCGCGGTCAGACCGAACAGCTCGCGCGCGACGTCGGCCTGATGCAGGTTCAGATGAAAGACCTGAAGCAGGGCTACGACGAGCGCCTGGCCCGCATCGAGCCGCAGAAGGCCTCGGTCGATGGCCGCGAGTTCGTGGCCGATGCCGAGGAAATCCGCCAGTACGACGCCGCGATGGCGCAGGTGCGCAGTGGCGATTTCGCTGCCGCCACCACTTCGCTGGCGGTGTTCCGCAGCCGCTACCCGAGCAGCGGCTACGGCCAGTCGGTGCTGTTCTGGCTGGGCAATGCGCAGTACGGAAAACGCAGCTATGCCGATGCCATTTCCTCGTTTCGCAGTTTTGCCACCAGCTACCCTGGCGATTTGCGTGCGCCCGAGGCGCTGCTGGCGATTGCGAACTGCCAGTTCGAGTTGAAGGACACAAAGGCCGCGCGCAAGGCGCTCGACGAACTGTTCAAGACGTATCCCGACTCCGAGGCAACGCAAGCGGGCAAGGCACGTCTGGCTGCACTGAAGTGAGTGCGCCGTCGGCCATCGACGATGCGTCGGTGGCCGATCTCGAACGCCGCTTCAGCGGCCTGCGGCGTTTGCATGGCGACGCTGCCTACGAGCGCTTGCGCTCGGCCCGTGTGGCGGTGGTCGGACTGGGTGGCGTGGGCTCCTGGGCCGCTGAGGCTCTGGCGCGCTGCGGTGTGGCCGAGCTGACGCTGATCGACCTCGACCAAGTGTCGGAAGGCAACATCAACCGCCAGGTGCAGGCGCTCGGCCGCACGGTCGGCCAGTCGAAGGCGCTGGCATTGAGCGAGCGACTCGCCGACATCCATCCCGGCTGCGTGTTGCGGCCGATCGAGGAATTCGTCGAGGCCGATAACTGGCCCGCGCTGTTGACGCAACCGGTCGATGCGCTGATCGATGCCTGCGACCAGGTGCGCGCCAAGGCGGTGCTGGCGGCGTGGGCGATGGCCACTGGCACGGCGTTCGTCAGCGTTGGCGCGGCCGGTGGCAAGCAACGGCCGCAGGCGGTGGAGGTCAGCGATTTGGCTGAGGCCACACACGATCCGCTGCTGGCTTCGCTGCGCCAACGCCTGCGACAGCACCACGGCGCCGCGCGCCACGGCCTCATCGGCATCCCCTGCGTCTACTCGCGTGAAGCGGTGCGTCAGCCGGTGCCGGGCAGTGGTGCCGAAGGCAACTTGAACTGCCACGGCTACGGATCGAGCGTGACCGTCACCGCGACCTTCGGCATGGTGGCGGCGAGCGAGGTCGTGCGTGTCTGGCTCGGCCGCTGAGTGCTGCCCTGACGCACGTGGGCGGTGCCGACAGGCCAGGAAGTCGGGCTATACTTTTAGGCTATTCGGGGGTTGTTCTGGGGTTGTTAGCTCAGTTGGTAGAGCAGCGGACTTTTAATCCGTAGGTCGTGGGTTCGAGTCCCGCACAACCCACCATCTGCACACACCGTTTTCATCCGAAGGCGTCAAGCTTCGGGCTCTTAGCTCAGTTGGTAGAGCAGCGGACTCTTAATCCGTAGGTCGAGTGTTCGAGTCACTCAGGGCCCACCAGTAAAAACAACGGCTTGCCAGCAATGGCAGGCCGTTTGTCTTTTCAGGCGTGACAAAAAAGTGCACGGCCCCTGTCGATTCGAGACGCGGCGACCGACAGATTCTCCGTAGCGAACTTGGCGTAGCGATCCACCATCTCCCTCGACTTCCAGCCGCCCAGGTCCTTCAGCTCGTCGCAAGACGTTCCCGCCTGCCGATGCCAAGAGGCCCAGGTGTGCCGTAAATCGGAAGCGGAAGTCCTTGATCCCCGCCCGCTCCAACGCTGTCGAGGCCACCAGCTGGTTGATGGCCCGTCGATCCTGCCCCGCCGGCACCATCGCCGGGTCGGCTGACAACGCAATCATTCATCAGCAGGCTGCTTTTGGTTGACGGGTTGTTTCGCCTCGTCTTCGGGCCCTTCGAATCGGCCATCTCGCAGAACGCAGCAACCGCCGGCGCGTCAATCCTGCACTTCGGGCAACTGCATGGCCGCCAGGGTGGTTCGCAGCGTGGGTGGCAGTTCGTATCGGCTGCTGGACGTGCCCTTTCCTGAACCAGCGGTGATGGTCATGGGGTGCTCGTGCTGAATGCTGACAGCCCATTGGAAGTGGCTGGGTTGCTTGCCACCTTGTCTAAAAGCCAACCGCCGCCGAATCCGGCACGCAACAGGCCGGTGGTAATGGGCACGCAATTCCGCATCAGTCGCCACAGCAGGCCGGAGCGGTGGTTTTCGATCATCAAGACGATCGGCCCCTGGTTCAGACCGAAGTGCCAAGGTGACACCCACCAGCCGTAGGGGTTGCCCGGCTCGCCGGGATGCGATGGGTTGAACGACGCTTTGAATCCGTAGGAATTGAATCGCGTCAACTGGGCTTGATAAATGCAAAAGTCGATGGTGGGCAGCACGACTTCGGGTGCGAACGGCAGCGAAGCCGCCACGGCCCACGGTGCGAGCGTGCCGTCGTCAGGCCCGTAAGGTACGCCGCGCGCCACGTAGTCGTACAACTCGCGCTCGGTGCCGTTGACGTTGATGCGGCCGGGGCCGGGGCCTTCGCTGGCGGTGATGCCCCAGCAATGGCTGGCGTAGCTTTTGAACTTCAGCGGGTTGTCGATGGCATAGCGCTGTTGCGCCAGCGTCGCGCGGCGGCTGTTCTCGAAGTAGTCGATGCCCTTGCCGCGCATGAATGCATCCTGGATGCCGCGAAAGTCGATCCACACATGCGAGAGCTGATGCGTGAACAGCGAACCGGAATACAGATAGTCCTGCCCATAGCAATGCTCCCATCGGTAGGTGGATGCCCAGGCTGTGTAGCTCTGCGCCGGCAGCGGCCAGGTCGGTGAGCCTAGGCCCAACACATACAGCAGCAGCGCTTCGTCATAGCCTTCCCAGCGGTAGCGTAGAAAGCCGCTTTCGGGCTTCCAGCCATGGGTAACGGTGCTGCCGCCGTCTTGCGCCCATTGCCAGTTGGCACGGCAATACAACGCGTCTGCCAGGGTGCGCAGTTCAGCTTCGTCGGCACCGTCAGCATCGAAGTACATGGCCGCCGCCAGCGCACCGGCCAGCAGGAAAGTGGTGTCCACCGTAGACAGCTCGCACAGCCACGCGCGCCGCCCGGTCTGCATGTCCAGAAAGTGGTAGTAAAAGCCTTGGTAGCCGGTGGCGTCAGGCTCCGGGCCGTGCGGGCTGCGCCAAAAGAATCGCAGCGTGGTCAGCGCGCGTTCGACCGCTGCGCCGCGTGACATGAAGCCGCGTTCCACGGCCACTGGGTAGCAGGCCAGCGCCAGGCCCGTCGCCGCAATGCTGGCGGGCCAGTCGGGCGCCGTCTTGCCCACCACCAGGCCGTTGGCCGGATTCGTTTCGTGCAGGAAGTAGCCGAATGTCTGGCGCTGAAGTTGCTGCAATTCGGTAGCCACGTTGGGCTTCAGGCCGCCTGGGTCTGCGTCGTCAAGCTGCCGCGCAATTTTGCTGTTCACCCCCACCAGAATCGGCGCCTTGCATGGCACTGTCTGTGCGCCAGCGAACCCCACCCGCTGTCTGCTTTTTTTCACTGGGTGCGCTGGCGCACGGACAAACGAGGTCGCCATCGCGCACCGTACGTTCTCAGGCCTGCCATTTGCGCTGTGCGCTCACCCAAGGAGAAGCCGGATGCAGATCGGCATGATCGGACTGGGTCGCATGGGTGGCAGCATGGTTCGACGTCTTCTCACAGCCGGACATGCGTGCGTTGTGCATGACAGGCTGGCATCGGCCGTCTCGTCGCTGGTTAGCGATGGCGCGACCGGTGCCGATTCGCTGCAGCACTTGGTGGCGCAGCTTCCCGCTCCCCGCGTGATTTGGCTGATGGTGCCTGCAGCGGTGGTTGACCAGGCGTTGAGCGCTCTGGTGCCCTTGCTGGACAGTGGCGATGTTGTGGTCGATGGCGGCAATTCGTATTTCCGCGACGACCTTCGGCGCGGCAACGAGTTGAGGCCGCGAGGCATTCGCTACCTCGACGTCGGAACCAGCGGCGGTGTGGCGGGATTGGGGCATGGCTACTGCCTGATGGTCGGCGGCGACGCCGACGCGTTCGAACACTTGCGGCCGATACTTGCATCGCTGGCGCCAGGTGTTGCGGCTGCAACCTTGACGCCCGGCAGAAGCGCCACCGGCGGCAGCGCCGAACAGGGCTTTTTGCACTGTGGGCCCCAGGGCGCTGGCCACTTCGTGAAGATGGTTCACAACGGCATTGAATACGCCTTGATGGCGGCTTATGCCGAAGGCTTGAACATCCTGCGCAACGCCAATGTCGGCAATGCCGAACGCGCCAGCGAACTGAGGCACGACGCGGAAACCACGCCGCTGCGCGACCCCGAGTTCTACCGCTACGACATGAATCTGCCCGAGATTGCCGAGGTCTGGCGGCGTGGCAGTGTGATCGGCTCGTGGTTGCTCGACCTGACGGCTCATGCGCTTCACAAGGACCCCGCGTTGGGGCGCTATGTCGGCCGCGTTTCCGACTCTGGCGAAGGGCGCTGGACCATTCAGGCCGCCATCGACGAAGGCGTTCCGGTGCCGGTGCTCAGTGCCGCGTTGTTCGAGCGTTTCAGCTCGCGCGCAGGTGCTGAATTCGCCAATCGAGTCTTGTCGGCGATGCGCGAAGAGTTCGGTGGCCACGCAGAAGCAGACGCAACATGAGCGCGCCCATGGTGCAGTTGCACTCCAATGGCAATGACCACGTCATGCCGACGCAGGCCGACGCAGGCCCCGAGGCAAACCGTGCGCCGCAGACCGACCCAAGCGCCGAGCCGCCGTCCGACGCCATCGTGATCTTCGGCGTCACCGGAGACCTTGCGCACAAGAAGATATTTCCTGCGCTCTACGCGATGGTTAGCAAGGGCACGCTGACGGTTCCAGTCGTTGGCGTGGCGTCGTCGAAGTGGACCGTGACGCAACTACGCGCGCGCGTTGCCGACAGCCTGAACAAGGCTGGCGCGGCGCGCGACCCGGCCGTGGTCGACCGGTTGCTGTCGCTGTTGACTTACGTCAGCGGAAATTACAACGACCCAGCAACCTTCACCGCCATCAAGACAGCGCTGGCAGGCGCACAACGACCGCTGTACTACCTGGCAATTCCGCAGTCGGCTTTTGAGGCCGTGATCTCCAACCTGGGGGGCGCTGGCCTGGCCGGCCTGACCGGCCTCGCCGGTAGCGCGCGCGTGATTGTGGAAAAGCCTTTCGGTCGCGATCTCGCCTCGGCACGCGCACTCAACCGCATCGCGCAACTGCATTTCCCGGAACGCTCGATCTTTCGCATCGACCACTATCTGGGCAAGGCGGCGATCATGAATCTCCTGTATTTCCGCTTCGCCAATTCGTTTCTCGAGCCGATCTGGAATCGCAACTTTGTGGCCAGTGTGCAAATCACGCTGGCCGAGAATTTCGGCGTTGGCGGCCGCGGCGCGTTCTACGAAACCGCCGGTGCCTTGCGGGACGTGGTGCAGAACCACCTGTTCCAGATCGTTGCGCTGCTGGCAATGGAGCCGCCGCCCTGTCGCGGCTACGGCGCGGTGCATGGCGAGAAGGCCGGCGTCTTCCAGGCCATGCGGCCGCTGCTGCCGCAAGACGTGGTGCGCGGGCAATACGCGGGTTACCGCAACGAGCCCGATGTGGCGGCCGATTCCGATGTCGAGACCTTTTGCGCGCTGCGCCTGTTCATCGATTCATGGCGCTGGGCCGGCGTTCCCTGGTACCTGCGTTCGGGGAAAAGTTTGCCGCAGACCACGGCCGAGGTGCTGGTGCAACTGAAGCCGCCACCGCAGGCATTGTTCGGCGACTCGGCGCCCGCCGATGGCCACGCCAACTACTTTCGTTTCAGGCTCTCGCCAACCTCGTCCATCGCATTGGCAGCCCGCATCAAACGCGGCGGCAAAGGGTTTATCGGCGACCAGCGCGAGCTTTATCTCTGCGAAGAAGGAGTCGGCAACGAACTGCCCTATGAACGCCTGCTGGGCGATGCGATGGTGGGCGACAGCGCGCTGTTCAGCGATCAGTCAACGGTCGAAGCGGCATGGGCTGTTGTCGAACCAGCGCTGGTCGATCACGCGCCTGTGGTCGGCTACGAACAAGGCACTTGGGGCCCGCGCGAGGCCGATGCGCTGACCGCCGCTGACGGCGGTTGGCACAACCCGGCGCCCGAGAAGGACTGCCCATGACCGCTCGGCATGACACCGTGTTTTTGCTCGACGTGGACAACACGCTGCTCGACAACGACCGCGTCATTGCCGACCTGCGGGCGCATTTGGAGCGTGAGTTCGGCGCCGACACCGCAAGCCGCTACTGGGCCCACTTCGAGGCGCTGCGCAGCGAACTTGGCTACGCCGACTACCTCGGCGCACTGCAGCGCTGGCGGCGCGATGCCGAGGCCCTGCCGGGCACCGAGATGGGCTTGTTGGAGTTGTCGGGGTTTCTGCTTGACTACCCCTTCGTCGACCGGCTGTACCCGAACGCGCTGCAGGTTATCGGGCACCTGAGCGCCAGCGGGCCGACGGTGATCCTGACCGATGGCGACGTGGTGTTCCAGCCGCGCAAGATCCAGCGTTCGGGCCTGTGGGATGCGGTGGCCGGCCGGGTGCTGGTCTATATCCATAAAGAACAGATGCTGGACGCCGTGCAGCGCCGTTTTCCAGCGCGGCATTACGTGATGGTCGATGACAAGCTGCGCATCCTGGCGGCGATGAAAGACGTGATGCGAGACCGCCTGGCCACTGTGTTCCCGCGCCAGGGTCACTACGCGCTGGACGCGGCCACCGTGGCCGCCTACCCGCCTGCCGACATCGCCATTGAGCGCATCGGTGATTTGCTCGACATCGACAGTCACGACCTTCACCACTGGCGCGGTCTTCGCGCCACACAGGACACACCATGAACGCCAACACCCGAAATTTGCACAACCTGGGCCAGCGTCTGTGGCTGGACAACATCACGCGTGAATTGCTTGACAGCGGCACGCTGGCGCGCTGTGTCGCCGAGCTGTCGGTGACGGGGTTGACGTCCAACCCGACGATCTTCGAGCACGCCATCTGCAGTGGCGCCAGCTATGACGCCACGGTCAGAACAGGGGCCGCGCGCGGGCTGTCGGAAGAAGGCATCTTCTTCGAGCTGGCGCTGCAAGACCTGACCCGCGCCGCCGACTTATTTAGGCCCATCTTCGATGCGAGCGACGGTGTCGACGGCTGGGTGTCGCTCGAAGTCTCGCCGCTGCTGGCAGCCGACACAGCCTGCACCATCTGCGCCGCCGCGCAATTGCACGCGCGCGCCGCGAGGCCGAACCTGTTCATCAAGATTCCCGGCACGCCGCAAGGTCTGCCGGCCATCGAGCAATCCATCTTCGACGGCGTGCCCATCAACGTGACCTTGCTGTTCTCGCGCGAGCACTACTTGGCTGCCGCCGAGGCTTACCTGCGCGGCATCGAGCGCCGCATCGACGCTGGGCTGCCGCCGAAGGTTCAGTCCGTTGCGTCGCTCTTCGTCAGCCGCTGGGACGCGGCGGTGAAACAGGAGATCTCGCCACCGTTCCACAACCGCCTGGGCATCGCTGTGGCGATGCGCTGCTACCAAGCGCACTGCGACTTATTGGCTTCGGCGCGGTGGCGCAAGCTTGCTGCAGCAGGGGCCGAGCCGCAGCGCCTGCTGTGGGCCAGTACCGCCACCAAAGACCCCGCCGCGCGCGACACCTTGTACGTGGACGCGCTGGCAGCGCCTGAGACGATCATCACCATCCCCGAGAAAACCTTGCTGGCCTTTGCCGACCACGGCCAGCCTGGTGCCGCGCTGCCTGCCGATGGCGGCTTGGCCGACGAGGTGCTGGAAGAATTCAGGCGCGAAGGCGTTGATGACGAAGCACTGGCTGCGCAGTTGCAGCGCGACGGCGTGATGGCGTTCGCCAAATCCTGGGGCGGGCTGCTGGCGCGGATCAGGGACAAGAGCGCGGGCCCGCCGGCGGGAACGGTCGCAACCACGATCACGGCCACAAGCACAGCCACGCCCGCTGAGCATCCGCAATGAACCTCGGCTACGACAAGACGCTGTATCTGCTGCCGTTCGATCACCGGCACTCTTACGTCAAGAGCCTGTTCAAGCTCGATCCACCGCTGTCGGTGCAGCAGTCGGCGCGCGTCATCGACAGCAAGCAGCTTGTCTATGAAGGCTTCGTGTCGGCCATCGAAAAAGGCTTGCCGCGCCAGACGGGCGGCATTCTCGTGGATGAGGAATTCGGTGCCGACATCCTGCGCGACGCGCGCAAGCGCGCCTTCGTGACTGCGCTGTCCACCGAACACAGCGGCTCAGAGGAGTTCGAGTTCGAATACGGCGCTGACTTTGCGCAGCACATCGAGCGCTTCGATCCCACCTTCGCTAAGGCGCTGGTGCGTTACAACGTTGAGGGCGACGAGGCGCTGAACCGGCGCCAGGCCGGTCGCCTGAAGCAGCTTTCCGAGCACTGCCAGCGCAGCCGGCGGCGCTTCATGTTCGAACTGCTGGTGCCGGCCACCGATGCGCAGCTGCAGCGCTTCAAGGGCGACAAGGATGCCTTCGACCGCGACCTGCGCCCGACCCTGATGGAACAGGCGATGCGCCAGTTGCAGGCTGCCGGGGTCGAGCCCGATGTCTGGAAGGTCGAAGGCCTGGCGCAGCGCATCGACTGCCAGCGCATCGTCGATGCGGCGCGCTGCGACGGTCGCGACAGGGTCGCTTGCATCGTGCTCGGCCGCGGGGCCGATGCAGCGCAGGTGCGCCACTGGCTGGCCACCGCGGCCGGGGTGACCGGCTTCATCGGCTTCGCAGTCGGCCGCACGACCTTCTGGGATGCGCTTGTCGGCTGGCAAGCGCAGACGACGTCCCGATCCGAGGCGGTAGAACAAATCGCCGCGCGGCTGCTTGAATGGGTCGAGACCTTCGAGACCGCGCGCCTGGCCATCGCCAGTGACACCCTGGCCGGTGCCACGCGATGAACGACCGTTTGAACCAACCGGCCAACGGGCTCGCAAGCGAGGCCGGGCGGCTCGACCAGCTGTGCATCAACACGCTGCGCACGCTGTCGATCGACGCCGTGCAGAAGGCAAAGTCCGGCCACCCCGGCACGCCGATGGGCGCCGCACCCATCGCCTATTGCCTGTGGCAGCGCTTCATGCGCTACGACCCTGCCGACCCGCAGTGGCTCGACCGCGACCGCTTCGTGCTTTCAGCCGGCCATGCATCGGCATTGCTGTACAGCCTGCTGCACCTGTGCGGCGTGAAGGACGGCGCTGACTCTGGCGACGCAGACCGCCAAAAGCCCACGGGCCGCGCGGCCGTCACGCTCGAAGACCTGCAAACCTTCCGCCAGGCCGGCAGCCGCTGCACGGGCCACCCGGAACACGGCTGGACCGCCGGTGTGGAGACCACCACCGGCCCGCTCGGCCAGGGCGCGGCCACCAGCGTCGGCATGGCCATCGCTCAGGCCTGGCTCGCCGCCACCTACAACCGCCCCGGCCACACGCTGTTCGACCACAAGGTCTTCGCGCTGTGCAGCGACGGCGACATGATGGAAGGCATCAGCGCCGAGGCGGCATCGCTGGCCGGCCACCTGAAGCTGGCCAGCCTGTGCTGGATCTACGACAGCAACCACATCAGCATCGAAGGCTCGACGGCCATCGCCTTCACCGAAGACGTCGGCGCGCGCTTCGAGGCCTGCGGCTGGCAGGTTCTGCACGTCGCCGACGCCAACGACTTGCAAGCACTCACGCGCAGCTTGCAGACCTTCGTGGACACGCAGGATCGGCCGACGCTGGTGATCGTGCAAAGCCACATCGGCTATGGCGCGCCACACAAACAAGACAGCAAAGAAGCGCACGGTGAGCCCCTGGGTGCCGACGAGGTGCGGCTGGCCAAGCAGTTCTACGGCTTCGACCCTGAGGTGCAGTTTGCGGTGCCGCCTGGCGTGCAGGCGCACTTCAGCGCGCAGTTCGGGCAACGCGGGGCCAGCGCGCGTGAGGCCTGGAACGCAAGGCTCGTGTCCTATCGGGCGCGATTCCCTGAACTCGCCACCCAGCTAGACCAGATGCAAGGCCGCGAACTGCCGTTGGGATGGGACGCTGCGTTGCCCGTCTTCCCTGCCGACGCGAAGGGCCTGGCCACGCGCGAGGCCTCGGGCCAGGTGCTGGCTGCGGTGGCCGCGCAGGTGCCTTGGTTGCTGGGCGGCGCGGCGGACCTGGCGCCATCCACCAAGACCGCCTTGGGCCACGGCGGAGAGTTCGAGCCGCCTGCTGGCTACGGCGGGCGCAACCTGCACTTCGGCATTCGCGAGCATGCGATGTGCGCCATCACCAGCGGCATGGCCTTGTCGGGGCTGCGTCCCTTCGCCGCCAGCTTCTTCATCTTCACCGACTACTGCCGCGGCGCCATCAGGCTCGGCGCGATGATGGGCTTGCCCGCAAGCAACGTTCCTCTTCGCTTGCGCGTCAGGCTTTGATGCGCTGTTTTGGTTTTTCGCCCCCACGGGGCAGTCGTAAGTCAGCCCAGGGCCAGCGACCAACG
>JANPNF010000182.1:0-3818 GCA_031427315.1 Burkholderiales bacterium
CCCGCTGCTGGCGGGCTTGCCCAACTCGAACAGTTTCACGTTCGACTTGTGGCTGGCGACGAGGATCGGCGTGAACTGCTGGCCGCGCGTGAGGTTGGTGATCGTCACTTCGAAGCGCCCGCCTTCAAAGTCGTCGTCGGCCTGCGCGGGGCTCGCGGCCGCGAGACTGAAGACCATCGCCAGCGAGAGACCGAGGGAGGTGAACGGTGATGTCATGGTTTGTTCCTGTTCCGTTGCGAAGTGGGGATATGCCTCGGGCACGTGCGGCACGTGGCTCGGGCGGGCTATCTACCGCGTGCGGGGCGTTTTGGACGCAGCGCTGGCCAGGTGCATGTCGATGGCAGGGTCTTTCATCGAGTGTGCAGGTGGCGCGGGCCAGCGCGTTACCGCGCCGGTGTGCGCTCAGAGCGGCGGGCACGCCAACGGTCGATCGACACGGCTCCCGGGCCCGAGTGGATGCCAGGCGCTCAACGCGCCGTGGCAAACGAGAACGCCGAGGCTCGACGCCAGGTCGATGCCGTGCCCTTCAGGGCCGGGCCTGGTCAGGCCGGCGGTAGTCGCACACCCCTGTGGGGAAGATCTGCTTGAGCTTGGCGATGTCGGCCGCGCCGGGCACCCAGGGCGCATAGCTACCGTCGGCCACCGCCTGGTCCACCGACTTGAGCGCGCAGCGGTAGATGCCGCCCTCGATCGGTGCCCCGGCGACGATGCGCGAGCTGCTGTAGAGCGCAAACGCCTGGGTGCAAGCGCCGGCAGGCCGGTCGTCGAGGATGCCGTCCCAGACAGCGGCGCCCGACTGCATCAACCGACCATTGACGTCGAAGCAGCTATCCACCGCGCGCGCCGGGCGGTTCTGCGCCACGCTGCGTCTCGGGTTGGTGCGGATGTTGGCCATCCATTCGTCCATCACCGCCAGCGCTTCCATGGTCTGGCTGGCCTTGGCGACGCCGGGCCGCGTGTCGGTGAACCAGGTCACCATGTTGTCGGCCTGTCCCATCCGATTGAGCACGCGCTGGCGCACCGCGAACGACTGGTGCGAGTTGTGCATGTCGAGCTCGCGCTCCATGTACTGGCGATGGTCGATGGTCGGCAGGTCGAGTTGGCCGCCGAACACATGGCCCGAGCTGTAGGCGGCGCGCATCGCGTCCGGGTTGCCCTCGGTGCGCGGCGCAGGCAGGTCAGGTGCCAGGCTCAGATTCATGTTGCGGCGGCTCCACGGGTCGAAGGTGGCCGCGCTGAATGGGCCTAGAAACGGGAATCCCTCCTGCACCATCTGGCTCGGATGCTTCCAGCCGCCGATGTAGAAGTTCAGGTGCATGAACTCCGCGGGCGTGATCTTGCCCTGGTTGAACGACTTCAGCCCGTACTGCACGCCGACGTTGTCCCAGGTCGGCCGCGCCGCGCCGCTGGCGTCGACGCCATAGACGTTGCGCAGATCGTCGTAGTGGGTCCAGCGGATCGCGGCGATGGCGCTCTGCGGCTCGTAATGCTGCTGGTTGGTGGCTCGCCCGTACCAGGGGTTCATCACCAGCGGCGTCAAGCCGCGCCAGGCGGGGACGCATTCGGTCGTGCCGACGGCCGTGCTGTATCCGAGCGCGGTCTTCAGCGCGGCCAGCGGGTCGTTGACCCTCGCAAAACCCTCCTCGGCGTTGAAGCCCACCAGCCAGCTACGGTTCTTCGTCACACGCCACTTGCTGTTCGTGCGGTCGGTGGCGTCCATGTAGTGTTCGAGCAGCTCACAGTCGCCGACATGGATGGTTTGCGTCACCATGTCGGGGTAGGACTGCACCGGCAGCAGCGCGTCCAGTACGCCGGGCTGGTTCTGCGCGATCAGGTATTGCTGGATTGCGCCGCCCGAGCCACCCAGGCCGACGGTGTAGGTCGGCACGCCATAGCGCTCAATGAAGCGCTCCTTGGTCATCATCGCGGTCTCGCCGGCGACGGTCATGTTGTAGTGGGTGCCGGTGTTGTTGCCGCTCGAATGTGCGATCGCGTAGCCCTGTCGCAGGACGTCCGGGTTGAGCGATCCGCCGTGCACTGCGCCCTGGCTGTGGCCGATGGCCACGCCGCCCTGGAACCAGTACAGCAGCTTGCCGTTCCACAGGCCCAGGTCGGGCTGCGCAGCGCTCTCGCCGGCCGGTGCGAGCATGGCGAAGCTGTAGAGGAAACGGTTGATCGAACCGCGCTCCCGGCGCACGACGAAGTCGACCGTGCGGCCGTCGGCCAGCGTGACCGTACTCATGTCGGCGGGCCGACTGCCGCCGACGGGCATCTGGTTCCAACTGTTCGCGGTGCTGCGATACAGGTAGGTGACGTAGCTCTCGATCGAGCAGTCGCGGCTGTAGCCGATGACGCTGCCCCCCGCATTGAGCACCTTGTAGCCAGGCGCCGTGGCCGTGTCGACCAGCGGCTGCCTGCCGAGCTGGTTGGTCGTGCAGACGAAGGGATGCTGCTGCGGGCCGGAGAACATCGGCCCGGTGATCGGGTGGTTGGTCAGCTTGAGCGTGTCGCGAACGCCGCTGTTGCGGTGCCGCACCTCGAGCATGTTGTCGCCGACGACGAGGCCGCCAATCACGCCTTCGAGGCGGTGGCCCTTTGACTGCATCGCAGTCGCAAGACGCTGGCCGTTGAGCCACAGCTCGAGCTTGTCGTGCAGACCGGGTGCGGCGCGCACCTCAATGCGGGCGTCGCCGCCAGAAACATAATTTGTCGGGCTCGACAGCACGCGCAACTGCACCGTCTGCGCGGGGTCGGCAGGGCTGGCGCTTTGCCCGGTTTCGGTTGGCCCACCGGCGCGGTCGGCCGCGCCGCCGCAGGCACTGAGCAGCGCCGCGCAGGCAGCCAGCGCCGCCAGAAAGTGACAACGTGTCATGACCTGTCTCCTGGGGGCCGCGAGGCCCGGTTTGTAAGTTCCTTGGGATCGCTAACGGCGGAGAACCGGCCTCAGCGCCAGGGTTCGTTTCGCCTTGCCCACCGCAAGGCAAAGGTACGCCGGTTCTTGCGTGAACGCCAGCGGAATCGCCCCCGATTTCAGGCTCCTCGGCATGATCGGCCCGGCGATAGTGTTGGTGGCGGCGCTGCTGTTTTTTTGGCCAGTGGTGGACGGCCCGGCTGCTGTACGTCGGGTTGGCGTCGATGGTCGGCGTCTCGCTGTGGGATCTGATGTCCCCGGCGACGTGGCGCCGCAGCCGCGACGGCTGCGAGGCGCCGCCGTCAGGCGCGCTTTCAGAAAGCCGATCACGCCGGTCGCAACATAGCGCCCTGTGGACAAGCTCGCACCGGCCGCTGTCGTACAGCGGCGCCGCACGCCGGCAACATGGCCACAGCGGCAGCGCAGGCGACTGCCGCGGCGGCATGCGGAAAGGTTGCAATGCGGCTCATGGGTGGCTCGAACAGGCGTGCCCCACCAGCGAGACTGGCCTTCATCGGCTCCTGCGCAAAGGCTCGCTGGCGTCCGCTTCGGCTCACGGCAAGACGGACTCACCGAGCAGAAACGATGTGGCCTCCCGCCACCACCTCTCGTCGAGGCGCTCGAACCAGTCGTTGTGGTCGGCGGCCTTGACCACCGCGAGTCGCTTGGGACCTCGCAGTGCCTCGTAAAGCGCGGTGCCGAAGCGGGCGGGAACGACTACCGTACGGCATTGCCGCAGCATCCGCAAAAATCGAGTGAGGCAAATCCAAATCATTTCCACGACCATGCACCGCAGAGGCCTTCAACGGCTGCGCGGTGGTGGGACTGGAACGTGACTCCGCAGTGACGCTTGCCGCTGCGGGTCGCGTCACACGGCCTGCAGGCGCGGCACGATAAGAAGAATTCC
>JANPNF010000183.1:0-1575 GCA_031427315.1 Burkholderiales bacterium
GAAGCACAGCTCGCCCTTCGTATCGCCGCCATCGACCAGGCGTTGTTAGGCGCGGCCGTCGTTCCGCTCGAGACAGCGCGCGCCTGCGCCGAGGTCGCCCTGCTGGCCCACGGCGCCGCCGCCCAAGGAAATACCAACTGCGCATCCGACGCGGGCGTGGCCGCCCTGCTCGCCGAAGCGGCGTGTCGCGGCGCCGTGTACAACGTGCGCATCAACGTGAGTTCGCTCAGCGACAAACGCGCCGGCGCCGGCTTGCTGGATGAGGCGAATGCACTGCTCTCTGCTGCTCGTCTCAGCGTGGAAGCGACTACCCGCATCGTGGAGGAGGCGATCGGCGTCTGAGGCATGCGGCCACTTGCGCTCACTTGCGCTCACTTGCTTCCACCAGCGCCCACCAGCGCCCACCAGCGCCCACCCGCGCCCACCAGCGCCCACCAGCGCCCACGGTTTGCGCCGGTCGCGTGCTCTTGAGGTACTCGTCAATCCGTAGGCGATAGCCCTACGATACACCGGCCACGCCCGAGCCCCTCGCGTGAGTTTCCCGCGTTTCGAGCGATAGCGGAGCTAAGCGGTTGGTGGGCCGACAGTTGCGGTCGGCGTGGTGTATATACCAACTACGCGGTCGGGATCCCGAGGGCGGCGATGAGGCGGGCGTGGAGCGGGGCGTGCGTTTCGAGTTGGTGCGTGACGCGGGTCCGGCCGGACCCGCCCGGGCGCGCGAGCGTCACGCGGCGAATGTTCGCCAGCGCCTCGAAGAGCGTCGAAGAATTCGACCATCTTCGGCCCGTTGTCGAGGAAGGCCGCGACCGCCGCCTCGTCGTAGAACGCGCCGGTCTCCTGCATCATGTAGCTGCGAACCGCCTCGCGGGTGTCGGCCGGGTTCTGCTTGCGGCCATGCGGCCCCAGCGGAATCCACAGCACGCCGCCGGACAGTGCGGTCGTGCCGCCAAACACCGGCTCTTTCTCGATCACCACCACGTTCAGCCCGCGCTTTTTGGCGGTGATGGCCGTGGCCAGGCCGGCAGCGCCGGAGCCGACGACCAGCAGGTCGCATTCAATATCTCGGGACATCTTTTTCTCCAGCAGGTTGTTCAGGCGTGGGCGGTGCGGTGCGACTGGTTGAAGCCGGGACGCGGCACCATGTCCATGAGCATCGAACTCATGCCGCCATCGACCACCATCTCGGCAGCATTGACATAGGCCGAGCGCGGGCTGGCCAGGAACAGCGCCACGTCGGCGATGTCCTGCGGCTCGCCGACGCGGCGGTTGGCCGTGACGGCGGCGCGTTTTTGCTCGAAGCCGGGTTCTTCATAAAATCGGGCCGACAGCGCGGTGCGGATCATGCCGGGGCAAATCGCATTGCTGCGGATGCCCTGCGGCCCCCATTCCACCGCCATCTGGCGCGACATCAGCAGCACGCCTGCCTTGCTGGCGCTGTAGGCGCCACTGCCGGTCTGCGGGAACAAAGCAGAGATCGACGCGACGTTGACGATGCTGCCCAGTCCCGCCTCACGCATCGGCTTTGAAAAGGCCCGGGCGCACAGCAGGTAGCCCGTCAGGTTGATGGCCAGCACC
>JANPNF010000184.1:0-11478 GCA_031427315.1 Burkholderiales bacterium
GAACAGGCGGTGGCGCTGGCGCGGCGCGGCGCGGTCGCAGCCATCGTCACTGCGCCGGTGCACAAAGGCGCGCTGGCGGCCGCTGGCGTCGCTTTCCCAGGCCACACCGAGATGCTGCAGTCACTGGCCGCCGAGCCAGGCGGCGTGCCGCCACCGGTGCGCATGATGCTGGCCAACGACGCGTTGCGCACGGTGCTGGTGACGGTCCACCAGTCGCTGCGATCGGCCATCGACGCGGTCACCTTCGAGGCGGTGCTGGACACCCTGCGCATCGCGCACCGCGCCGCAGCAGGGTGGGGCATGGCGGCGCCGCGCATCGCGGTGGCCGGGCTGAACCCGCATGCTGGCGAGGGCGGCTTGTTCGGTGACGAGGAAATCACGATCATCGCGCCGGCCGTCGCGGCCGCGCGCGCCGAAGGCATCGATGCCCGCGGGCCCTTTGCGCCCGACACCGTGTTCATGCGGGCGCGCGATGCCGCAGGGCATCCGGGCGAGTTCGACATCGTCGTCGCGATGACGCACGACCAGGGGCTGATTCCCCTCAAGTACCTGGGCTTCGAACACGGCGTCAATGTGACGTTGGGCCTGCCCTTCGTGCGCACCAGCCCCGACCACGGCACCGCGTTCGACATCGCAGGAACCGGTACGGCAGACGCCTCGTCACTCGCCGCTGCGCTCGCGAGGGCGCGGCGCCTTGCCTCAACCTGAAGCGTCTGCGACGTTCGCCTGATCAGGCCCGGGTGTTGACCGCCAGCGTGGCAAGCTGCTGCCGCGCGCGCGAAGTGGCGCGCTCCATCAGGTAGTTGTTTTCCACCGCGCGCAGGCGCTCGGCCTCGCACATGCGCGCCAGCATCCGCGCGGTCAGCGAGATGGTTTCTTGCAGACTGCGGCCGTGGGTGAAGACGAAGAAGCTGCGGCCCGGACTCATGTAAGTCAGCCGCACTTTCTGCCACTCATCTTTGAGCAGCATCTGGTAGGCGAAGCCGATGCGCATGTGGTCGATCAGCCGCGCGCCGTGTGAGGCTTCGGCCGGGTCGGCTGCGATCAGGTCGAGGTTGATATCGATGCCCAGGTTCAGCGACTCGGGCACTGCAGCGGGCGCTTCGGCGCCCACAGCCACATCCACCGGCCGGTCCCAGTCCACCGCCTGCTCATCGATCAGACCGACCTGCTTCGCTTCCTCGGCAGAAAATCGCTGTTCGACATCGGCGGGCATCATTGCGCTTGCTGCCGCCGAATCGATGCGCACCGCGTCCCCCTGGCCCACACCCTGACCGGGTACGCCCGTGTTGAAGACCGCCTCCATCTGTTTGGACAGCAGGTTGTAGTCCAGCTCGGTCATCGCGGGCGCTTTCAGCGAATCGGCATGGGCGGGCATCAGCCTGGCGAGGAAATCCTTGGTGGCGGCCTCGGGCCAGCCGATCTGCTTCAGACCCGCATTCAGGTCGCGCATCAAGGTGGGCAGCAGCATCAAAAAACGCTTGCGCATCGCGGGCGAGCCCTTGGGCTGCACGCTCATCACCAGGTCGCGGCCAACCTGCCGGTAGCGTTTGGTCGCGCCGCCATCGGCGCCTTCGGACCGGGTGGACTGCACCAGCGCCTGGCTCCATACCTGGCATAAGAAGGTGCGCAGGAAATCCGGCATCGCGATGGATGACAAGGCGCTTTGCAGCTGGATCAGATAGCGCTGCTGAGTGCGCAGATCGGATTCCTTGCTCTCCAGCACCGCCACCGCACCCTGGCCTTGCACGGCGGCTTCGGCCTGCTGGGCGATGAACGATTCCAGCTCGGAGAGCTTCGCCGCATACAGCTCGACCTGGTCGAAGTCGCCGTCGACGATCTCCACCACCAGATCGCGCACCCGCTCGACGAATTCCTTGCCCGGCCCGTCGTCGAAGTCGTCGAAGGCGCAGGCCAGCGAGGCGATGCGGTTGACGAAGCGGCGCACTGGGTGTTTGCGTGAGGAGAAAAACGTCGGGTCGACCAGTGCCACGCGCAGCACCGGCAACTGCAGCCGCGCGATCTGCCGCGCCATCTGCGGCGGCACCCGGGTGTCGGAGAGGATCTGGTCGAACAGGCTGCCCACGACATCGATCACCATGTGATCGAGCTTGCCGGTGGAGGCCTGCATCAGCTCGTCGCGGTGGGCGCGGATCAGATTGACCGCCATCAGGCCGGCCGACGCGTCTTCGGCGTAGGCGCTGGCGGTGCCCGGGTCGGCATACGGGCTGCCGCTCAGGGGGTGCAAGCTGCCGCCCGAGCGAGGCCCGGATGCGTCATAAAACACGCCCGAGGCCGCGGGCCGGGGGCCGCTGCCTCCCAACGCGTCACCCAATCCAGCCGGCCTACCACCGCTGCCCGACTCGCCGGTCAGGCTCGTCAGCCGCCGCAGCAGTGTCATCAGGTGCGCGTCCTGGGCCGGCGAGCCGAGGCCGCTGCCGGAGTCGCGTCTGCCGCCATCACCGGCTGCCAGCCCGCCACCCGCGCCGCTGGGTGTGCCCGACCAGCCGCTGGCGCCGGTGTGCCGCGCGCCCGATGTCGAACGCCGCGTGTTCAAGCCGGAGCGGGTCGAGTCGTGGAAATCGCCGCCGCCGTGGTGCGTAGAAGTGGTCTCGTCACGCAGCGTCTGGTAGCCGGAATTGAGGCCGGGCAGCTGGTTGCCAGGCCCATCTACCGTGCGCACCTGCAGCCCCACTGGCGTGATGCCACGAGACTGCAGTTCGACCACGATCGCGGCATAGCAGGCCGACATGGCATGCGCCATTAACGAAGAGAACTCGCGGGTCAGCACGGCGCGCTCGTTGGGATCGATGCTGACCGTGCCAATCGCCATGTACAGCGCATGGCCGATCACGCCCGGCCGCAGCGGGTTGCGTTCATCGTCGGCGGTGCCGACGCCGGTGACGCGGCCCATGTAGCCCGACAGCTCGCGCAGTTCGACCTCGCAAGCCTGTGCGATCTGCTGCCCGAGGCGATCCGACAGCATGCGATCGTCGACCTCCTTGTCGTCGACCAGCGTCAGCGACTGCCAGTCGGCCGGCGCGGCCTTGCGCTTCGACTCCGACGGTGGTTCCAGCGTCTCCAGCATTCGCGTGTCCAGCCGCGTCTGGAACTGCAGTCGGAACGAACCCAGCTGCCGATGCAGCGCCAGTTGCGCGGCGAACATCGTGTTGCGATCAGCCGCCTTTGACACCGACTGTGACTGCGCCGCCAGCGCCTGGCACACGCGTTCCGCCACCGTCAACGCCGTGGCCTTGACGAGGTCCGCCGCGACGACCAACTCTGCAGGCAGGCGAGGGTCGGAGGGGTTCATCGTAGATGCAGCCTACTTTCTCAGTGCATCACGGATTTCGCGCAGCAGCAAAACGTCTTCGGCCGGCGGCGGCGCCACAGGCGCAGGGGCTGCGGCGACCTCGTCGCGCTTCATCCGGTTCACCGCCTTGACCATCATGAAAATGATGAATGCCAGGATCACGAAATTGATCGACACCGTCAGAAAGCTGCCGTAAGCGAGTACCGCGCCCTCTTTCTTCGCTTCAATCAGCGTGGTAGCAGTTTGACCCGAAAGCGGGATGAAATAGTTGGCGAAATCGAGACCGCCGAACACCTTGCTGACCACCGGCATGATCACATCACCGACCAGTGAATCGACGATCTTGCCGAACGCGCCGCCGATGATCACGCCGACTGCCAAGTCGACGACGCTGCCCTTCATCGCAAATTCGCTGAACTCGGCCGCCAATTCCATTGTATTTGCTTCTTGAGGTTAATTAGATTGTTTTGCGCAAGTGCATTGTGGCCTGCTTGATTGTAAGTATTGCCGATCGAGCCCGCGGTTCGGTGTGCGTTGCCGCTGCCTGCGACCTGTAAAGCCAGGCTTTCTCCCCGCCCACCAAGCCCCAGGCCTACTCAGTGCGCAAAGTGCTCCGCTAGAATGCGAGGCTGTCCTGAGATCGTTGTCATACGCGAGGTTTTATGAGTGAGCAGCAAGTCGACGGTGCCAAGCGCACCTGGTTGATCGCATCGGGTTGTATGGGGGCGGTCGGTGGTGTAGCGGTGGCCGTACCGTTCATCAGCACGTTAGCGCCATCGGAGCGCGCACGCGCTGCGGGTGCGCCGGTCGAAGTCGACATCAGCGCACTGAAGCCCGGCGAAAAACTGACGGTCGAGTGGCGCGGCAAACCGGTCTGGATCGTCAAGCGAACCCCAGAGCAACTTGCCAGCCTGCCCAAAGTCGACGATTTGCTTGCTGATCCGAAATCGCTGCGCAAGCCTGATGAGTTGACGCCCGAATACGCTCGCAACGAGTACCGCTCAATCAAGCCGGACATCATGGTGGCAGTGGGCATCTGCACGCACCTGGGGTGTTCGCCCTCCGACAAGTTCACGCCGGGCGCCCAGCCCTCGCTGCCCGACAACTGGGCCGGCGGCTTCCTGTGCCCCTGCCACGGGTCGACTTTCGACATGGCCGGCCGCGTTTACAAAAACAAGCCAGCGCCGGACAACCTCGAGGTGCCGCCCTACATGTACTTGTCCGATTCGCGGTTGCTGATCGGCGAAGACAAGAAGGCCTGACGGCCAAGCAGTAACGGACCTCAGGAGAACACACGATGGCCACCATGAACGAAGCACCCGCCAACGCCAGCGCAGCCGAAAAGCTGATGACGTGGGTGGACAACCGGTTCCCGGCAACCAAGCTCTACAACGAGCACCTCGCCGAGTACTACGCACCGAAGAACTTCAATTTTTGGTACTTCTTCGGCGCGCTCGCGCTGCTGGTGCTGGTGATTCAAATCGTCACCGGCATCTTCCTGACGATGCATTACAAGCCCGATGCGTCGCTCGCTTTCGCCTCGGTCGAGTACATCATGCGCGACGTGCCATGGGGCTGGTTGGTGCGCTACATGCACTCGACCGGCGCCAGTGCGTTTTTTGTCGTGGTCTATCTGCACATGTTTCGCGGCATGATCTACGGCAGCTATCGCAAGCCGCGCGAATTGGTTTGGATCTTCGGCTGCGCCATCTTCTTGTGCCTGATGGCCGAGGCGTTCATGGGCTACCTGTTGCCTTGGGGCCAGATGAGCTACTGGGGTGCCCAGGTCATCGTGAACCTGTTCACCGCCATCCCGTTTATCGGCCCGGATTTGTCGCTGCTGATCCGCGGCGATTACGTCGTCAGCGACGCCACGCTGAACCGATTCTTCAGCTTCCATGTGATCGCTGTGCCACTGGTGCTGCTGGGGTTGGTCGTCGCGCACATCATTGCGCTACACGAAGTGGGCTCGAACAACCCTGACGGCGTCGAAATCAAGGCCAAAAAGAATGCTGCGGGCAAGCCGCTGGACGGGATTCCGTTTCACCCGTACTACACGGTGCACGACGTGCTCGGGGTCAGCGTGTTTTTGATGATCTTCACCGCGATAATCTTTTTCGCGCCTGAGCTGGGTGGCTACTTTCTTGAGTACAACAACTTCATCCCCGCCGATTCGCTGAAGACGCCGCTGCACATCGCACCGGTCTGGTACTTCACGCCGTACTACTCGGTGTTGCGTGCCATCACTCCCGAGATGATGTACGTGCTGATTGCCAGCGTGGTGGCTGCGGCTGCATTTGCGCTGGTCAAATCAAGGTTGTCTGGGCTACTCAAGTTGGTGGTGCTGGGCACGGCGGCGGTGCTGGTGGCCATGATGCTGTCGATCGATGCCAAGTTTTGGGGCGTGGTCGGCATGGGCGGCGCCGTGGTGATCCTGTTCTTCTTGCCGTGGCTCGACCACAGCGAAGTGAAATCCATTCGTTACCGTCCCGATTGGCACAAATACGTCTACGGCCTGTTCGTCATCAACTTCTTGCTGCTCGGATATCTCGGCGTGCAACCCGTTTCGGCCTTGGGCGAGCGTCTGTCGCAAGTGGGCACCTTGATCTATTTCGGGTTCTTCTTGTTGATGCCGTGGTGGAGCCGCATGGGCGAGTTCAAAACCGTCCCGGATCGCGTGACATTCGCAGCTCACTGATGGCCGAGGCAGGCTTTCCAACATGAAAAAACTCATCCTCACCCTGCTGATCTCGCTGGCCGGCTGGTCGGCCGCGAACGCCAACACCGGCGGCATCGCCTGGGACAAGTTTCCCCTCGAGAAATCGACCGATGTCGCTGCCTTGCAAGACGGCGCCCGCACCTTTGCCAATTACTGTCTGAACTGCCATAACGCGGCCTTCATGCGCTACAACCGGCTGCGCGACATCGGGCTGACGGAAGCGCAGATTAAGGCCAACCTGATGTTCGCCACCGACAAGGTCGGCGACGTGATGAAGGTGTCGTTCGACCCGAAGAACGCGAAGGACTGGCTCGGCGCGGTGCCGCCCGATCTGACGCTGATTGCACGTTCGCGTTCAGCGGCTGGCCAGGGCACTGGTTCCGACTACCTCTACACCTTTTTGCGGACGTTCTATCGCGACGGCACGAAAGCAACCGGTTGGAACAATCTGGCGTACCCGAACGCCGCAATGCCGCACATCCTCTGGGAGTGGCAGGGCCAGCGCAGCGCCAAGTTCGTCGAAGAAGTTGATCCGCACGACGCGACCAAGAAGACGCATCGCTTCGCGGGCTTCGAGCAGCTGACGCCGGGCACCAAGTCGCAGCTCGAATATGACAATGCGGTGGCAGATCTGGTCGCTTACCTGTCCTGGATGGGTGAACCCGCACAGAGCACGCGCACCCGGCTGGGGGTTTGGGTGTTGCTGTTTCTGGCGCTCTTGACGATTGCGGCGTGGCGCTTGAACGCTGCCTTCTGGAAAGACATCAAGTGACGTTACGCCGGTGCGGTGTCCGATGGACGCCGCGCCATCGCGCAGTGGGTCAGCCCGACATGGCGCCCGCTGCGTTTTTCTTTTTTGATCCCATGAGGAGCTCGCGCACATGATGGTGCTTTACTCCGGCACAACCTGCCCTTACTCACACCGTTGCCGTTTTGTGCTGTTCGAGAAGGGCATGGACTTCGAGATCCGCGATGTCGATCTCTTCGCCAAGCCCGAAGAGATCGCGTTGATGAACCCCTACAACGAGGTGCCCATCCTCGTCGAACGCGATTTGATTCTGTACGAGTCGCACATCATCAATGAGTACATCGACGAGCGCTTCCCGCACCCACAGCTGATGCCGGGCGACCCGGTGGCCCGCGCGCGGGTTCGCCTGTTCTTGCTGAACTTCGAGAAAGAGCTGTTCACGCATGTGAACCTGCTTGAATCGCGCGGCATCAAGGCCACCGACAAGCAGCTCGAAAAAGCGCGGGCGCAGATTCGCGACCGACTGACGCAACTTGCGCCGATCTTCTTGAAGAACAAGTTCATGCTGGGCGACGATTTCTCGATGCTCGACGTGGCCATCGCACCGCTGCTGTGGCGCCTCGACTACTACGGCATCGACATGTCGAAGAACGCGGTGCCGCTGCTGAAATACGCCGAGCGCATCTTCTCCCGGCCGGCGTACATCGAAGCGCTGACGCCGTCCGAGAAGGTCATGCGCAAGTGAGCTTCGGCGCCGCCCACCTGCACGTCGGCTTGCGTTGATGGCACAGCCGCCTGCACCATCCCTGATCGGCAACAACGGGTCGTCCACGCGCCCGTACCTGATTCGTGCCTTGCACGAGTGGTGCACCGATAACGGCTTCACGCCCTACATCGCGGTGTTTGTTGGGCCCCACGTGCGGGTGCCGATGGAGTACGTGAAGAACGGTGAAATCGTGCTGAACGTCGGCTTTGAAGCCACCACCGGGCTGGAGCTTGGCAACGAACGCATCGAATTTAAGGCACGGTTTGGTGGCAGCTCGCGCGAGATTTCGGTGCCTGTCGATCATGTCATCGCAATCTACGCGCGCGAGAACGGGCAGGGCATGGCTTTTCCCGTTCCTGCCGGTGGTGCCGCGGCAGGGCAGGCTGCTCCGGGCCAGGCGCCAGAGGCAGCGGACCGTTCCGGCATGGTGTTGCGACTGGCCACCGACCGCGACGACCCGGCCCCCACGCCCGCGGCAACGCCCGCTGACAAGAAAGCGCCAGGCTCTGACACCGACCCACCACCCGCTGCGCCACCGACCGGCGGCCGACCAGCGTTGAAGCGCGTCAAGTGACAGATCGCCGACGCGCCGGTTGTTGACCGTGCGACGCCGCTAGAATTTTTAGACAGCCCTTGTAGCTCAGTTGGTAGAGCAGCGGTTTTGTAAACCGAAGGTCGCGGGTTCGATTCCTGCCGGGGGCACCAAGTTTGCTCATCAGGTTGCATCACAACCATTTAAGGTACGCAATAAATCAAAGACTTAGGGCCTTCTTTTTTGTCACGTTGATGCACGAGGGGGTTGTATAGCGCGGTGTAATCTGGGGAACCTCGGCCAGCTGCGCGCTGGCGTAGAGGTGCTGCCATGTAGAACGTGAGGCCGGGATTGAGTCTGTAGCAGTCGCTATTTATTGCAACCTGAGCAGCAACGCTATACATTCTGTTGTGATCAAGAGTTTTGCCCACAAAGGCCTCGCCGCCTTCTACTTGACCAGCAGTAAAGCGGGCATTCAGCCTGCCCATGCGGCACGGCTTCGACGGCAGTTGGGCCAGCTCGACCAGTCGTCGAGCCCGGCGGACATGAACGTCTATGGCTGGAAGCTGCATGCGCTGAAAGGTGATCTGGCCGGGCACTGGGCGGTGTGGGTGAGTGGCAACTGGCGCATGACGTTCAAGTTTGACCGCGCCGATGCGACCGTCGTCGATTACCAGGATTACCACTGAGCGAGGGGAACGAAGATGGCAACGATGCACAACCCGCCGCACCCGGGCGAGACGCTGAGAGACGACGTGCTGCCGACGCTCGGCTTGAGCGTGACGGATGCCGCTGCACAGCTCGGCGTCACGCGGGCCGCGTTCTCGCGCGTGCTCAATGCGCGAGCGGGCATCTCCCCAGAAATGGCGCTGCGCCTGGAGCGTTGGCTGGGCGTCGAGCACGGGGGCCGGGCGGGTGTCTGGCTCGGCATGCAGGCGGCCTACGACCTGTGGCACACGCAGAAGAGTGCCAAGCCTGCGCTCAACAAGATTAAGCCCGTCAAGCCCGAGGAGCTTGCGGCCTGAACCGGGACCGCAGCGGTCCTATGGCAAGGCTACCTAGCGCGAACGCGCCCTGATGCACCTGCTTCCGATGGAGCCGGCACTCGACACGCTTGCCCGTGTCAAAGCAACCGGGGTCTGCCCGCCACCGCTGAAAGGAAAGCACGATGTTTCTCCTCCGTGACCGAACCAAGTTCAACACCGATGTCGATCAGATCCTTCGCATGTCCTTCGACATGGAGACCGACTGCAGCAAGAACCCGGCTTTTCCTTCGTTCATCGGCTATCTGAGCCACTTGAGCGAAATCTGGAACGTGGGAGGCACGCCCGAACACGCAGCGGTGCACATGGCTTGCGTGTACTGCAAAGGTCTGACGGAGAGGGGTGACGTTGAGCGCAAAGCCGAGGCGAAGGCACTTCGGCCTCGCATTACCGAGGCCGTCCCCTTGTTTGTCTCGCGCGGGCAAATGACTCCGGATTGGGCGGCGCACTATTCAGGGCTGCTTGAAAAGTACGCGGCGTCTTTGGCGTAGCTTGCCTTCGACAAAGCCCTCGCGCAGCGCGCGAGGCCGCCGATTAGCCCGGTCGCACCTTGATCTTCAGCGGCACCGCCGCGAACCCGCAGTCCTGCAGCCGTTGTTCGATCCGCGGTTGAAGCTGGCGCAGCTTCGCAGCCACGCTGGCGTTGGCGGCAATCAGTGCCCAGCCGCCGTCGTCGACCGGGCTGGCCGTCACATGCGGGGCGAGCGTCGCGGGCAGGCACGGCAGCATGGCCGCATGGCGGCGTCTGGCGTCATCTAGCCGGCGGCGTAGCAGTGACAGCGACGCGCTTGCGTTCAGCGCCTGGCTGATCGGCAAGGCATCGGGGACACTGGCGGTGGTTTTGCTCATGCAGCCAATCAGTGTAGTGAAGGCGAGTTGGCGGTGAACGCCGCCGATGGGGCGCTGCCGTCACTGGTGCCTGCCTCGGTCGGGCGGTAGACTCGAAGGCTTTGCCGCGTCACCCGGCCCCACGGCCCGGCAGGCGCGACGCCAACTCCTCCTGACGCCGCATGTTGCCCAAGATACTCACACAGCTTTTCGGCAGCCGCAACGAGCGGCTGCTCAAGCAATACCGGCGGGTGGTCGTGCAGGTCAATGCGCTCGAATCCAAATTCGAGTCCCTGGACGACGCGGCGTTGGCTGCCAAAACGACCGAGTTCCGACAGCGCCACGTTGCCGGTGAAACCCTGGACACCTTGCTGCCCGAAGCCTTCGCGGTGGTCCGTGAGGGCAGCAAGCGGTCATTGAAGATGCGTCACTTCGATGTGCAGCTGATCGGTGGCATGACGCTGCACGACGGCAAGATAGCCGAGATGCGCACCGGCGAAGGCAAGACGCTGATGGCCACGCTGCCGGTGTACCTGAATGCGATCGCCGACAAGGGCGTTCATGTGGTCACTGTCAACGACTACCTGGCCCGCCGCGATGCCGAGTGGATGGGCCGGCTGTACAACTTTCTCGGCCTGACGGTGGGCGTCAACCTGCCGCAGATGCAGCGCCAGGAGAAGCAGGCGGCGTATGCGGCCGACGTGACCTACGGCACCAACAACGAATTCGGCTTCGACTACCTGCGCGACAACATGGTGCAAGACGTCGCCGACCGCGTGCAGCGCGCGATGTCCTACGCCATCGTCGACGAGGTCGACTCGATCCTGATCGACGAAGCCCGCACACCGTTGATCATCAGCGGCCAAGCCGAAGACCACACCGAGATGTACGTGCGCATCAACGCAGTGGTGCCCAGCTTGAACAAGCAGATCGGCGAGCTCGACCTGCGCACCGGCGAAGGCGTGATCGAGCCGGGCGACTTCACTGTTGACGAAAAAACGCATCAGGTCTACCTGACCGAAGACGGCCATGAGAACGCCGAACGCCTGCTGGGCGTTGCCGGCATGCTGGCCGAAGGCGCCAGCCTGTATGACGCCGCCAATATTGTGCTGATGCACCACGTCTACGCAGCGCTGCGTGCCAAGCACTTGTACAACCGCGACCAGCATTACGTGGTGCAAGACGGCGACAACGGCCCCGAGGTCGTCATCGTCGACGAGTTCACCGGCCGCTTGATGACCGGGCGCCGTTGGTCCGATGGCTTGCACCAGGCCGTCGAAGCCAAGGAAGGCGTGCCGATCCAGAGCGAGAACCAGACGCTCGCGTCGATCACCTTCCAGAACTACTTCCGCATGTACGGCAAGCTGTCGGGCATGACCGGCACGGCCGACACCGAGGCGTATGAGTTCCAGGAAATCTACGGTCTGGAGACGGTGGTGATCCCGCCGAACCGACCGACGGTGCGCAAGGACGAGCTCGATCTGATCTACAAAACCAGCCGCGAGAAGTTCGAGGCGGTCATCGCCGAC
>JANPNF010000185.1:0-10789 GCA_031427315.1 Burkholderiales bacterium
GCCTTCTTCGTGCAGCGCCTTCGCTTCATCAGCGGTGGCCTGGCCGCGAATGGGGCGTTCGCCCGTCTCGCCGTAGTGCATGCGGCGAGCCTCTTCGGCGAAGCGCGGGCCGACATCGTCGGTGTTCTTGATGATGTGCTGTACTGCGCGCATCCAAGCCGATTGCATGTGAGGTGGCCCGGGGGGTGGCGGTATAGGCACCACCGCGGTTGATGCCGGTGAGCGGTCAGAGTCAGCACCGCGCGCAGACGTCTCCACTTCAGGCGACGCTGCAGACGCACGCGACGACCCGGTCAGCAGATGCGGCGCGGACGGCAGCCGCTGCACTGCGGTGTCGCCACACATCGGGCATTCGATCAAGGCGCGATCGAGCTGACTCTGGTAATCGTCCTGAGACGCAAACCAGCCCTCGAAATGATGGCTGAGCGAACAGCGCAGATTCAACACCTTCATCGGGATATTATCGGCGGGGGCGATGTCCACTGGAGTGCCCAGCGCCCCTCGCGCCAGTGGCGCAGCCACAGCAGGCCGACCAGCGTCTTGGCATCGGTCAGCGAGCCGACTTGGGCGGCCTGTTCCAAATCCTCGAGGGTGGCGGTGGACACGTCGAGAAACTCGCCGGCGTCGAGCTGTGCTGCTCCGGGTGTTAACCCGCGTGCGAACCAGATCTCAATGCCTTCAGTCGAATAAGCAATCGCGTTATGCAGGATGCCCGCGCGCGCCCATTCGATGGCCCGGTAGCCGGTTTCCTCGGCCAGTTCGCGAATCGCGCACGCCAGCGGCGGCTCACCCGCCTCCAGCTTTCCGGCCGGGAATTCCACCATCACCTGTGCGACAGGGTAGCGGTACTGCCGTTCGATCAGCAGACGACCATCGTCGAGCAAGGGCACGACCATCACCGCACCGGGGTGGACGATGTATTCGCGGCTGGCGGTTACACCGTTCGGCAGGCGAACGAGGTCGCGCCGTACGTCGAGAAAGTTGCCGCGGTAAACCTGCTCCGACTCAAGCTGGTCTTCGCGCAAATGAGCGTCGGGATCGGTCATCGGCGCCCGCTCAGGTGGTCAGCGCCCTGCCGATCGCGTTGACGCACACGGCCATCAAGCCGCCGGGCAAGAGGCCGAAGATCAGCACAGCCGCGCCGTTCAGCGACAGCAGTGCACACACTTCGCCACTGGCCACGATGGGCGCGGTCTCGACTGGCTCGTCAAAATACATCACCTTGACCAGCCGCAGGTAGTAGAACGCGCCGATCAGCGAGAACACCACCGCTGCCACGGCCAACACGATGTAGCCCTCCACATTGGTCGAGACAATCGCCTGCAGCACGCTGAACTTGGCATAAAAGCCCACGGTCGGCGGCAGACCTGCCAGCGAGAACATGAACAGCGCCATCACACCGGCATACCACGGGCTGCGTTTGGCCAAGCCCTTCAGGTCGTCGATGTTTTCCGACTCGAAGCCCTGGCGGGACAGCAGCAGGATGATGCCGAAGGTGCCGAGTGTGGTCATCACATAGCTGACGATGTAGAACATCGCCGAGCTGTAACCGTTGGCCGCCGACAAGGTGTTGGCGCCGATCACCGTGGGCGTGAGCCCGAGCAGCATGAAGCCCATGTTGGCGATGGTCGAGTAGGCCAACATGCGCTTCAGGTTGCGCTGCGCGATCGCCGCCAGGTTGCCGATGGCCATCGAACCTACCGCCAGCACGATCAACATCTGCTGCCAGTTCTCCGCCATGCCCGACATGCCTTCGACCAGCAACCGGATCGTGATGGCGAACGCGGCCAGCTTCGGTGCGCCACCGATGAGCAACGTGATCGCGGTCGGCGCGCCGTGGTAGACGTCGGGGATCCACATGTGAAACGGCACGGCGCCGAGCTTGAAGGCCAGCCCCGAGACGACGAACACCAGACCAAACACCAGCACCGCCTTGTTGATTTGCCCGGTACCGATGGCCTTGAAGACCTCGCCGATGTCCAGCGAGCCGGTGGCGCCGTACATCATCGACAGGCCGTACAGCAAGAAGCCGCTGGCCAGTGCGCCGAGCACGAAATACTTCATCGCCGCTTCGGTGGCGTTCAAGCTGTCGCGTCGCATCGCCGTCAGCGCGTACAGCGACAGGCTCATCAGTTCGAGCCCGAGGTAGACCACCAGGAAATTGTTCGCCGACACCATCACCGAGATGCCCAGCAGCGAAAACAGACTGAGGGTGAACAGCTCGCCTTTGAGCAGATCGCGGCTGGCCGCGTAAGGCCGCGCGTAGGCCAGAGACACCATCACCGCAATCGCTGCAAAGCAGGCCAGCAGGTTGCCCATCGGGTCGGCGACAACCATGCGCTGCATTGCGTACACCGACAGGCCTTGGTCGTACTGGTAAAGGTAGATCAGCGCGACGATGGCCAAGGTGCCCTGCGTCAGCCAGTAGGTGAGGCGACGCAGCGGATCGGTGACCCACAGATCGACCAGCGCGACCACGCAGGCGGCTGCCAGCAGGAAGATTTGGGGGTAAACAGCAGGCCAGTTCATGTCGTTGTTCAGTGCGGCTTACAGCTTGGATTCACAGCTTCGAAAGGGCGACGTGCTTGAGCAGTTCGGCGACCGAGACATGCATCACGTCGGTGAACGGCTTCGGGTACAGGCCCATCCACAGCACCGCGATGGCCAGCACGGCCATGATCAGCAACTCGCGGGCGTTGAGGTCCAACAACTCGGCGACATGGTGGTTCGCCACCGGGCCGAAGTAGACCCGCTTGACCATCCACAGCGTGTACGCCGCACCGAACACCAGCGCCGTGGCGGCCAGCGCCCCGAGCCAGAAGTTCACCTGCACCGCGCCGAGAATGACCATCCACTCGCCGACGAAACCGGCCGTGCCCGGCAGGCCGCAGTTGGCCATCGCGAAGAACACGGCGAACGCGGTGAAGGTGGGCATCGTGTTGACGACGCCGCCGTAGCTGGCGATCTCGCGCGAATGCACGCGGTCGTACAACACGCCGATGCAGAGAAACATCGCGCCCGACACGAAGCCGTGCGAGATCATCTGCACCAGGGCGCCGGACACTCCGATTTCGTTGAACAAGAAGAAGCCGAGTGTGACGAAGCCCATGTGCGCGATCGATGAATAGGCCACCAGCTTTTTCATGTCCTGCTGCACCAGCGCAACCAGGCCGATATAGATCACCGCGATCAGCGAGATGGTGATGATCAGCCAGCCCCATTCGTGCGACGCGTCGGGTGTGATCGGCAGCGAGAAACGCAAAAAGCCGTAGCCGCCCAGCTTCAGCATGATGGCCGCCAGCACCACCGAGCCGCCGGTCGGCGCCTCGACGTGTGCGTCGGGCAGCCAGGTGTGCACCGGCCACATTGGCACCTTGACCGCGAACGCGGCGAAAAAGGCGAAGAACAGCAGCGTCTGCACCGACATTGGCAGCGGCAGGTGGTACCAGGTCTGCAAGTCGAAGCTGCCGCCCGACTTGAAGTACAGATACATCAGCGCGATCAGCATCAGCAGCGAGCCGGCCAGCGTGTACAAGAAGAACTTGAACGCGGCATAGACCCGGTTGGGCCCGCCCCACACGCCGATGATGATGTACATCGGAATCAGTGTGGCTTCGAAGAAGACGTAGAACAGCAGCCCATCGAGCGCGGTGAACACGCCGACCATGATCCCCGACAGGATCAGAAACGCGCCCATGTACTGGTTGACGCGGTCGGTGATGACCTCCCAGCCCGCGATCACCACGATGATGGTGATGAAGCTGGTCAGCAGCACGAACCACACCGAGATGCCGTCGACGCCCAGGTGGTACATCACGTTGAAGCGGTCGATCCAGGCGTGGTTCTCGACGAACTGCATGTTCGCCGTGCCGATGTTGAAACCGGTGATCAGCGGCAGCGTGACGAGGAAGGACGCGACCGCCGCGATCAGCGCGAACCAGCGGGCGGCAGCGACGTGCGCATCGCGGCCGATCGCCAGCAGCACCGCGCCCGACAAAATTGGCAGCCAGATGGCCAGGCTCAACAAACCCATGTTCTTGTTTTCTCCGTGCGCGGTGAGTGCGGTTCAGGCTCAGCGCCCGACCAGATGGCCAAGGTAGGGCCACAACTGCCAAGTCATCAGCCCCATCAGGCCCAGGATCATCACCAGCGCATACCAGTACAGGTAGCCCGTCTGCACGAGGCGGACGACCGATGCCAGCGCGCCGATCCCGCGCGCCGACCCGTTGACCAGGGCGCCGTCGATGAAAGCGACATCGCCGCCCTTCCACAGCCCGCGGCCCACCATGCGGGCGCCAGCGGCCAGCACATGCTCGTTGAACCAGTCCATGTAGTACTTGTTCTCGAGCACGGTGACGAGGGGCGCAAAGATGCGTGCACAGGCGGCCGGGATCGAGGGCTTCAGCAGGTAGAACACAAAGGCCGTGATCACACCCGCGAACGCCAGCCAGAACGGCAGGGTGCCCAGGCTGTGCAGCGCCATCTCGGTGGCACCGTGGAACTCGTGCGCCAGCTCTTCCATCGCTGGATGCTTCTCGGCGTTGATGACGATCGAGTCCTTAAACAGATCGCCGTAGAGCATCGGCGCGATGGTGAAGTAGCCGACCACCACCGACGGAATCGCCAGCAGCACCAGCGGCAGGGTCACCACCCAGGGCGACTCGTGCGGCGTGGGGTCATGGTCGTGGCTGCTGTGGGCGTCGCCATGCGTATTTGAAGCCGCGTGCCCGTGTGCATCGGCATGGCCGTGCTCCTCGTGCGCATCATGGGCGTCGTGCTCACCCGGGAACGGCTTGTGATGGAAGCGTTCCTTGCCGTGGAAGACCAGGAAGTACATCCGGAACGAGTAGAACGCGGTGACGAACACGCCGACGATCACCGCGAAGTAGGCGAAGCCCGAGCCCCACAGGTGGCTGGCGTGGACGGCTTCGATGACGCTGTCCTTGGAGTAAAAGCCTGCGAAGAACGGCGTGCCGATCAACGCCAGCGAACCCAGCAGCGAGGTGATCCAGGTGATCGGCATGTATTTGCGCAGGCCGCCCATGTTGCGGATGTCCTGGTCGTGGTGCATGCCGATGATCACGCTACCTGCTGCCAGGAACAGCAGCGCCTTGAAGAAAGCGTGCGTCATCAGGTGGAACACCGCGACCGAATACGCCGACGCGCCGAGTGCCACCGTCATGTAGCCCAGCTGGCTCAGCGTCGAGTACGCCACCACCCGCTTGATGTCGTTCTGGATGATGCCCAGGAAGCCCATGAACAGCGCCGTGATCGCGCCGATCACCATGATGAAACTCAGCGCAGTGTCTGACAGCTCGAACAGCGGCGACATGCGCGCCACCATGAAGATGCCGGCGGTGACCATCGTCGCCGCATGAATCAGTGCGGAGATAGGCGTCGGGCCTTCCATCGAATCGGGAAGCCAAACGTGCAGCGGAAACTGCGCGCTTTTGCCCATCGCGCCGACGAACAGGCAAATGCAGATCACGGTGATCAGCATCCACTCGGTGCCCGGCAGCGTCAGCTTGGCGAGCTCGTCGGCCTTGGCGAAGGCTTCGGCGTAATTCAACGTGCCGGCGTAGGCCACGATCAGGCCGATGCCGAGAATGAAGCCGAAGTCGCCCACCCGGTTGACCAAAAACGCCTTCATGTTGGCTGCGATGGCAGTCGGCTTCTTGTAATAAAAACCGATCAGCAGGTACGACACCAGGCCCACCGCCTCCCAGCCGAAGAACAGCTGCAGCATGTTGTTGCTCATCACGAGCATCAGCATTGAGAAGGTGAACAGCGAGATGTAGCTGAAAAAGCGCTGGTAGCCATCTTCTTCGGCCATGTAGCCGATGGTGTAGATGTGCACCATCAGCGACACGAAGGTCACCACGCACATCATCATCGCGGTGAGGCTATCGATCAGGAAGCCGACCTCCATCTTCAGCGCGCCGACCTGCATCCATTCATAGACAGTGGCGTTGTAGTGCGCCCCATCGACGACCACCGATTGCAGCGTCAGTGCCGACAGAATGAAGGCGACCAACACGCCCAGGATGGTGACGCTGTGCGCCCCGCTGCGGCCGATAAGCTTGCCGAAAAAACCGGCGGCGATGGCACCGACCAGCGGCGCCAGGGGCACCGCCAGCAGCAGGTGGGGAGAAAGTTGTGCGGACATGTCGTGCTAGTGCGGCAAGGGTCAGGCGGCAAGGTGCGTTCGGACGGCGGCTTGTCAGCCCTTGAGGCTGTCGAGCTCGTCGACGTTGATCGTGGCGCGGTTGCGAAACAGCACCACCAGGATCGCCAGACCGATGGCCGATTCGGCCGCCGCGACGGTGAGGATGAAAAAGACAAACACCTGCCCCGCCATGTCGCCCAGGTAGTGGGAGAAGGCGATGAAATTCAGGTTGACCGCCAGCAGCATCAGCTCGATCGCCATCAACAGCACGATCAGGTTCTTGCGGTTCAAAAATATGCCGATCACCGACAGCGCGAACAGGATCGCTCCGACCGACAGGTAATGGCCGAGCGTGATCGGCCCGAAAAACAGGGCGCTCATGACGACTCTCCGCTGGCTTTCGCAGCCTCGGGGCGTTCAACGGTCGGCTGCATCTTGACCAGCCGCACCCGGTCGATCTTCTTCGCCTTGACCTGCTCCGACGCGTCGATGTGCTTGGTGTCCTTGCGCTGACGAAGCGTGAGCGCGATCGCCGCGATGATCGCCACCAACAGCAGCACCGCCGCGATTTCGAGCGGGTACAGGTACTGGGTGTAGATCTCGATGCCGAGCAGTTTGGTGTTGCCGAGCTTCACATCAGCGGCATCTGGCGCCGGCGCACTCGGCAGGTTGAAGCCGGGGATCAGCACCGCGGCCATCTCCAGCGCGATGACCAGGCCGACTCCACCGGCAACCGGCGCGTGCTTCCAGAAGCCGTCCCTCAGCGAGTCGACGTTGATGTCGAGCATCATCACAACGAACAGGAACAGCACCATCACCGCGCCGACGTAGACCAGGATCAGCGCAATCGACAGGAACTCGGCGCGTAGCAGCATCCACACACATGCTGCCGAGAAAAACGCGAGCACCAGGAACAGCGCCGCATACACCGGGCTGCGGGCAGTGATCACGCGCAGTGCTGCGAACAGCAGCACTGCGGAAAAGATATAAAAAAGCGCAGGGGTCGTGGTCATGGGGTCTGGGGGCTCGCCTGATTCGCCGCAAACAGCGAATCAGGCAAGCAGCACTCAAAGGAAGAAGCGGCCATCAGGCGCGCTCATCGATACCGAGCGTCGGCCTCCTTGTTGGCTGCGATCTCGGGTTCATAGCGATCACCGACCGCCAACAGCATGTCCTTGGTGAAATACAAATCGCCGCGTTTTTCACCGTGGTACTCAAAGATGTGGGTCTCGACGATCGAGTCGACCGGGCAGCTTTCCTCGCAGAAGCCGCAGAAGATGCACTTGGTCAAATCGATGTCGTAGCGCGTGGTGCGACGCGATCCGTCATCACGCACCTCGCTCTCGATCGTGATGGCGAGCGCCGGGCACACCGCTTCGCACAACTTGCATGCAATGCAGCGTTCCTCGCCGTTCTCGTAGCGGCGCAGTGCATGCAGGCCGCGAAAGCGCGGGCTCTGCGGCGTCTTTTCTTCCGGAAACTGCACGGTGATCGTGCGCTGGAAGAAGTGACGCCCAGTCAGCTTGAAACCCTTCAGCAGTTCGAGCAGCAGGAAGCTCGACAGGAAGTCCTTGATCGGCGTGGCGGTGGTCATGTCAGTTCCAGATGTTCCACGGGGATTTGATCCACAGACCCACGACGACCAACCAGATCAGCGTCAGCGGAATGAAGATCTTCCAGCCCAGACGCATGATCTGGTCGTAGCGGTAGCGCGGGAAACTCGCGCGCACCCACAGAAACAGCGTGCACACCGCGAAGGTTTTGCCGAACAGCCAGAACCAGTTCCAGAACCACATCGTCTGCACGATCCAGTCGGGTGTGCTGAGACCCAGCGCCGAGAACGAGATCGGTGACATCCAGCCGCCTAAGAACATCACGCAGGCCAGCGTCGAGACCAGGATGATGTTGGCGTACTCAGCCAGAAAAAAAACCGCAAACCCCATGCCCGAGTACTCGACCATGTGGCCGGCCACGATTTCCGATTCGCCTTCGACCACGTCGAACGGATGGCGGTTGGTCTCGGCGATGCCCGCGATCACGTAGACGACGAAGATCGGGAACAGCGGCAACCAGTTCCACGACAGGAAGCTCAGGCCGATGCCGGCAAACATGCCCTTGTTCTGACCCAGCACGATGTCGGTCATGTTCAGGCTGGCCGACACCATCAGCACAACCACGAGCGCGAAGCCCATCGCGATCTCGTAGCTGACCATCTGCGCCGACGCGCGCAGCGCACCGAGGAAAGCGTACTTCGAATTCGAAGCCCATCCCGCAATGATCACGCCGTAGACCTCCATCGAGGTGACGGCCATCAGAAACAGCAGGCCGGCGTTGATGTTGGCCAGAGCCACATCGGGCCCAAACGGCACCACCGCCCAGGCGGCGAGCGCGGGCATGATCGTCATCACCGGGCCGAGGAAAAACAGCCCCTTGTTGGCGGCTGACGGAACGATGATCTCCTTGAGCAGCAGCTTCAGTGCGTCGGCAACCGGCTGCAGCAGGCCGAGCGGACCGACGCGGTTCGGGCCGGGCCGCACCTGGGTGAAGGCAATCGCCTTGCGTTCCCACAAGGTCAGGTAGGCGACGCAGAGCATCAACGGGGCCACCAGCGCGAAGATCTTGATCAGCGACCAGGCGACCGGCCAGGCGCCGCCCAGCAAGGAAGTGCCAAGGGTGTGAACGGTGTCGAACATGATCGCGCTCAGCCCTTGAGGACAGGGGTGAGGGAGATGGCGCCGAACATCGCGCCGAGCGTGCGCGTCTGCACGGTGCCTGACGGCACGCGCACGGTGTTCGCGGCCAGCGTCTCATCGAGGCGGGCCGGCAGGTCGGCTGTGGCCAGGCCTTGCGCCACTTGCACCATGTCACCCGCGTGCAGGCCGAGTTGCGCCCACAGCGCAGCCGGGATGCCCGCCGATGGCGCCCGTGCGTCGGCGGTCAGCTGCAGTGATGTGGCACGGCGCACCAGTGGATCGGTGTCGTAGATCGGCACATCGGCAATGCGCTCCAGGCCGGCTGGCGGCGCGGCGTTCAGCACGATGGGCGCATTGACACGGTTGTTCAGTCGCGAAGGAATGGCAGCCACATCACCGAGCGCTTCGGTGCGCACCGCTTCCGAGGTTTCCAAATCGAATCCGGGCACATTCAGCATGTTGCCCAATACGCGCAGCACCTTCCAGGCCGGTCGGGTCTCGCCCATCGGCTTGACGACGCCGTGAAAGCTTTGCACGCGCCCTTCGGCATTGACGAAAGTGCCCGAGGTTTCGGTGAACGGTGCGATCGGCAGCAGCACGTCGGCGCAGTCGAGTGCGGCATCGCGGAACGAGGTGAGTGCGACGACCATCTGAGCGCCTTGCAGCGCGGCCACCGCGGCGGCCGGGTTGGCAGCGTCGCGGTCGGGTTCCACATTCAACAGCAGGCAGGCCTTCAGCGCACCACCCAGCATTTGGGCGGCGTTCAGACCGCCAGCCGTCGGCTGGGCGCCGACCAGCTGAGCACCGACGGTATTGGCATCCGCCGTCAGGTCGCCGACCGAGGCACCCGTCTGCTCGCCGATCCACTGCGCCAACGCCATCAGGCTGGCTGCCGCAGGATGCGCAACAGCCGCATTGCCGAGCAGGATGGCCTTGCGTTCGCCGGTCAGCAGCGACGCAGCGATGGCCTTCGCCTGTGCAGAGGGTTCCACGCCGGCAGCCAGCGCGAGCGGTGGCGCGACCTGCTGCGTCACCGCCACTGCCGCGGCAACCTCGGCCAGGGCCGACACCCAGCCGCTCGGCGCTGCGGTCAGGGTGGTGGCAACCGGCATCAGCCAGTCGTCATGCACCGCCTGTAGGCTGTGGATCCGCGCGCCGCGGCGGGCCGCCTGCCGCAGGCGCTGCGCGAACAGCGGATGGTCCTTGCGCAGGAACGAGCCGACCACCAGCACGCGTTGCAGCGTCGACAACGAGGCGATCGAGGTGCCGAGCCAGCGCACGCCTTGGCCGCTCACCGAGAAGTCGGATTGCCGCAGCCGGTGGTCGATGTTGTCGCTGCCCAGCCCGCGCATCAGCTTGGCGAGCAGATGCAGTTCTTCGACGGTGCTGTGCGTCGAACCGAGCGCGCCGATGCTGGCCGCGCCGAGGTCGGCCTTGATCTGCGCCAAGCCCGTGGCAACGTATTGCAGCGCGGTGGTCCAGTCGACCGATTTCCAGTCGCCGCCCTGCTTGATCATCGGCGTCGTCAGGCGCAATTCGCTGTTGACGGCCTCGTACGAGAAGCGATCGCGGTCGGCAATCCAGCATTCGTTGACGGCTTCGTTTTCCAGCGGCACCACGCGCATCACCTTGCCCGACTTGACCTGGACGATCAGGTTGGCGCCGGTGCTGTCGTGGGGTGAGACCGACTTGCGGCGCGACAGCTCCCAGGTACGGGCGCTGTAGCGGAAGGGCTTGCTGGTCAGCGCGCCGACCGGACACACATCGATCATGTTGCCCGACAGTTCGGAATCGATCGGGTCGCCGACGACGGTGGTGCTTTCGGCGTGCTCGCCGCGGTGGATCATGCCCAGCTCCATCACGCCGGCCACCTCCTGGCCGAAGCGCACGCAGCGCGTGCAGTGGATGCAGCGGTTCATCTCCGCCATCG
>JANPNF010000186.1:0-2870 GCA_031427315.1 Burkholderiales bacterium
AACGCTCTGCGACCAGAGACGGCGCGGGTGCGCCGCAGCGGGTTCCAGATCGAAGTCGCCATTGACCAGGTGGTGCTCGGAGATCAGGTTCTCGTGCGGCCCGGCGAGCGCATCGCTGTCGATGGTGAAGTGACCGAGGGCCGCAGTCAAGTCGATGAATCGCTGATCACCGGCGAGAGCCTGCCCGTGGCCAAGGCGGTCGGCGACAAGGTCACCGGCGGCGCCATCAACGCGGAGGGCGCACTGACGGTTCGCACACTCGCCGTGGGAGCCGAAACCACACTCGCACGCATCATCCGGATGGTCGAGTCCGCACAAGCGGCCAAGGCGCCCATTCAGCGTGTGGTGGACCACGTCAGGGCGGTGTTCGTGCCCGTGGTGCTCGTCATCGCGCTGGTCACGCTGGTGGGCTGGGTGATCGCGACAGGGGACTGGGAACACGCCGTCATCAACGCCGTCGCCGTGCTCGTCATCGCCTGTCCGTGTGCCTTGGGGTTGGCCACGCCAACGGCCATCATGGCGGGCACGGGCATCGCTGCCCAGCACGGCATCCTCATCAAGGACGCGGAGGCCTTGGAAGTGCCCCACGCCGTGACCACGGTGGCTTTCGACAAGACTGGTACGTTGACCGAAGGCCGTCCATCGCTCGTTGCGGTGTTGCCAGCTGCGGGAAGCACGAGGAACCAGTTGCTGACCTTGTCCGCTGCCTTGCAGCAGGCAAGTGAGCATCCGCTGGCGAGACCGTGATGGAGGCAGTTCGCGCCGAGCAACTTGTCGTGCCGGTGGCGTTGGAAAGCCAGGCCCTGCCGGGACGCGGCTTGGAAGCCGTCGTCGAAGGTCAGACGTTGGTGCTCGGCAGCAGTCGTCTGCTGCGCGAACTCGGTGTCGACAGAGGCGCGCTGGCCGCTGACGCTGAACGGCTCGAAGCGGCCGGCCGAACGGTGTCGTGGCTGATGCGCAAGGAAGCCCGCGCAGGTATTGACCACACTGAGTTGCTGGGCTTGCTGGCGTTTGGCGATGCCGTCAAGGCATCGGCACGCGATGCCGTGGCGCGCCTGCATGAGCTGGGTATCGAGACGGTGATGCTCACCGGCGACAACCAGGGCAGCGCCAATGCGGTGGCCCGCGAGTTGGGAATTACCGAAGTCCGTGCCGAAGTGCTCCCCGGCGACAAGGCTGCGGTCGTGCAGTCGCTGCGAGCCGCCGGCCACGTCGTGGCCATGGTCGGCGACGGCATCAACGACGCCCCGGCTCTGGCGGCCGCGAATGTCGGGATCGCGATGTCTACAGGGACTGACGTTGCCATGGCCGCGGCCGGCATCACGTTGATGCGCGGCGATCCCCGACTCGTCGCCGATTCACTGGATGTCTCGCGCCGCACTTATGCAACGATCAAGCGTGGATTGTTCTGGGCCTTCGCCTACAACGTGGTGGGCATCCCTCTCGCGGCCTTGGGCATGCTTAACCCGGTCATGGCAGGTGCCGCGATGGCCTTCAGCAGCGTCAGCGTGGTGGGCAATGCGCTGTGGTTGCGTCGATGGCGCGCTTCGAGCAATCCACAACCCGTCCAACAGCCCGCCAGCCAACCCAACAAACAATCCAAGAAACAATCCAGCAGCACCACGGCTTAAGGAGAAAAACATGCCCGCAATGAATATCGGACAAGCTGCCTCGGCCACCGGTGTGTCGGCCAAGATGATCCGGCACTACGAACAGGTCGGCTTGGTTCAAGAACCTCGCCGCACCGACGCGGGTTACCGTCAATACAGCGAGAACGAAATCCACACGCTCCGCTTCATTCGGCAGGCACGCGATCTTGGCTTTTCAATTCAGCAAATCGGCGCGCTCGTGGGCCTGTGGCAAAACCGACGGCGACCGAGCCGACAGGTGAAGGCGCTGGCGGAGGCGCACATCAAAGAGCTGGAGCACAAGGCACACGACCTCTTTGCGATGAAGGCGACTCTCGAACATTTGGTGAAGTGCTGCCACGGTGATGATCGCCCGGAGTGCCCGATTTTGGACACGCTGGCATCGCAGAACGCAGCACCGAAATCCACGGAACCGACGAAAGCACGCAAGGGCGCGCCTTTGGGTGAGTTGCGCTCGGGCAGGCTGCTTGGCGACACGCGCCCTTGAGTCAGCACGCGTCAATGGCGGGCGCTTTCCCGCTGTGCCGGAACTATCCGCAATTAACCCGCTCTACACTTTGGCCATGAGCTTTCGTTTTCGATCCGTACTGATGTGGTTGCTGCTGATCGCATTGCCTGTCCAAGGCTTTGCGGCTGCGACCATGCTCAATTGCGGTCCAAACCATCAGCAGATGTGGCAGGCCTCCGCTGCGGCCGAGGCAGATTCTTCTGTTCACGCCGCGCATGATCACCATCACAACGCGGTAGATGCCGATGTCGGTGAGGCACCCGCAGCCGGCCAGCCCTCCGACGATGGCAACTCGCTGGCCCAACTCAATAAAGCGGCCAAGTTCAAATGCAGCGCCTGCGCTGCTTGCTGCACGGGCATCGCGTTGCCCGCCTCGCCATTGGCAATGACCCCGTTGCCGATTGATTCTGCACCTCAGCCTGAGGGTTCCGCTCCGCACGTCGATTTCGTGTCGAACGGGCCAGACCGTCCTCCCCGGACCGCTCGCACCTAGCTGGCGAGCTGGCCGCGTTCGTTAACGCACGCCTACTCGCCAAGTTCAGCCCCTTGCGCTGCGCCAGCCGCACGCGGGTAACCCGACAACTACGCGAGCAGTCCATGATTCATTCCATTTCCATTTCCATTTCCGCTTCCATGGCGGTTTTCCGTTGGCGCTTGGCCGGGCGGCGCGCGCTGCCGCTGCTGCTGTCATTGGCCGCTCTCACGGCCCAAGC
>JANPNF010000187.1:0-8339 GCA_031427315.1 Burkholderiales bacterium
CGCGGTGCTCATGAAGCGGTCGACGAACAGCGCGCCGCTTTCCTTGTCGACCTCGTACTTCACCGGGTCGGCGTTCATCGGGATTTCGATGATCACGTTGAACTGTTCCGGGGCCTTCTTGCCAGGGGTGACTTTGTCGAAGCTCATGAGCGACTCGGGTTGAAAGGAATTCCACAGAGTTTACCGAGGCGAGTTGTCCGTCGCTGACGCCGCCAGCCCGGCAGAGGCTTTCGCCGCGGCTGAATTCGTTCTGAAGTGGTCAAGTGGATCGGGTGGCCCGCCGATATCAAGGGGTAAGCGCTTCGCGCATCATCCGATTTACCCCGTCTGGCGGGCACATTCAAACCATGGCCCCCGACAACACAGCCCTCTCCTTTCGCGTGCTGCTGTACCGCTACCTGTTCTTCGGGTGGCTGTTCCGCGACGTGAGCCACGGCAACTTGTTCGAGCGCTCGGCCGCCTGGCGACACAACCTCGACAGGTCCCACTGGCTGCTGACCTACCTGCGCCGTTGGGTCGCGCTGGGCATCGTCTCGTTCGCGCTCGGCCTGCTGTTCGAATACGGCTTGAGCGCCCAGTTTGTCTCGGCCTTCTTCTACGTGCCGAGCGTGCTCAGCGTCGTCGTCAACACCGTGATCGGCGTGCTGATCGCCGGCTTCAAGCTGCTGCCTGCACCGTTTTGAGCCGCACATAGCCCGCCGCCAGCGGGCACATCGTGGGCTCTGCTCGCCAGATCACTGCGAGCACCCGTCGGGTAACCCCTCGGTTCCACGCACGAGCTTGACCAAAAGACCCGCATCCCGTTTCGTATAAAATTTTATACGGGCAGAGACGATGCGTCACGATAAAAAAATCCGGTGGTTGGGCTCCTCCTACAACGACTTGTTGGCATTTCCCGACGAGCCGCGTCGCCATGCCGGGTTCCAGCTGGGTTCAGGCCAGCCTGGAGCCTGACGACTGGAAACCCTTCGATCGATTGCCGAGGCGCGCTACCGCGCTGCGGTCGATGCAAGAGAGGCACAGAGATGAAGATCGATACCGACATCCGCCATGTGACGAAGCCCGGCGCGAACCTGTTCCGGGAACTGGGTTTCCCGCCCGATGAAGCCAAGCGTTTGCAAGCGGCATCGCGCAAGCAGATCAACGACACGCACTTGTTGAAGCAGCAGTTGATGGACGAGCTGTCCATCTGGATAGCGGAGCATCACCTCAAGCAGGCCGAGGCGGCTGAAATCCTGATGGTGTCGCGTCCGCGTGTGTCCGATGTGGTCAACAAGAAGACCGCCAAGTTCACCATCGACACACTGGTGGAAATGCTTAGCCGCGTCGGCAAGCCGGTCACGCTGGCGGTGGGTTGATGCAATCCGTCAACGCATCTGTATGAGTCAAATCGAGGTACCACTGATCCCCCACACGCCCATGATCCAGCAGTGGCTGCGCATCAAGGCCGACCATCCCGACACGCTGGTGTTCTACCGGATGGGCGACTTCTACGAGCTGTTCTTCGACGATGCGCGGCGCGCAAACCGGCTGCTTGACATCACCTTGACCACCCGCGGTCAGAGTGGCGGCGAGCCGGTGGTGATGGCCGGCGTACCGGTGCATTCGGTCGAGAACTACCTGGCCAAGCTGATCAAGCTCGGCGAGCCGGTGGCGATCTGCGAGCAGGTTGGCGATGTGGCGACACCAAAAGGCCCCGTCGAGCGCAAAGTGGTGCGCGTCGTCACGCCGGGCACGCTGACCGACACCGAGCTCATGCCCGACAAAGCCGATGCGCTGCTGCTGGCGTTGTCGCAGCACACCCATCGCGGGCAGACGACGCACGGCTTGGCCTGGCTGGGCTTGAGCAGCGGCGAGCTCGGGCTGACTGAATGCACTGAGCACGAGCTGCCCGGCTGGCTCGCCCGGTTGAATGCGGCCGAGGTGCTGGTCGAGCGCGAACACACTCCACCCGCGCTGTCGGCCACGCGCGCTGCGGTGACACACCGGCCCGATTGGCAGTTCGATGCGGCACTCGGCGCGCGCAAGCTGTGCGAACAGCTGCGTGTAGCGAGTCTTGCAGGCTTCAATGCGAGCGAGTTGACGGTCGCGCATGCCGCCGCATCCGCCTTGCTCAGCTACGCCGAACACACCCAAGGTCAAGCGCTGGCACATGTGCGCACGCTGCAGGTGGAGCGCGCCAGCGAGTTGATCGCTTTGCCGCGGACCACGCACCGCAACCTGGAATTGACGCAGACGCTGCGCGGGGAGGAGGCACCCACGCTGTTGTCGCTGATCGACACCTGCCGCACCGGCATGGGCAGCCGGGCGCTGCGCGGGTGGACGCTTCGGCCGTTGCGCGATCGCAGTGTGGCAACACAGCGCCACGAGGCGATCGAGGCGCTGATGGCCCGTGGCGGCGACAGCTTGCGACAGGCGCTGCGGTCGGTGTGCGATGTCGAGCGCATCACCGCGCGCATCGCGCTGCGGCAGGTGCGCCCGCGCGAACTGACCGGCTTGCGCACGACGCTGCAAGCGCTGCCCGGCCTGCGCTCGGCCGTGCCGGTGGGCACTTGCGTGCTGCTCGACATGGCGCTGGAAGCCCTGAGCCCCGACACCCGCATCGAATCGCTGCTCGCGACCACGCTGGCCGAAGAACCCGCCGTGCTGCTGCGCGACGGCGGCGTGATCGCCACCGGCTGCGACGCCGCGCTCGACGAGTTGCGCGGCATCGCGCAGAACTGCGACGCCTTCTTGCTCGACCTCGAAGCGCGCGAACGTGCGCGCACCGGCATCGCCAACCTGCGGGTGCAGTTCAACCGGGTGCACGGCTTCTACATCGAGGTGACGCAGGGGCAGGCGGGCAAGGTGCCCGCCGACTACCAGCGCCGCCAGACATTGAAAAACGCCGAGCGCTACATCACGCCCGAGTTAAAGGCCTTCGAGGACAAGGCGCTGTCGGCGCAGGAGCGTTCGCTGACACGCGAAAAAATCCTTTACGAGCAGCTGATCGACACGCTGCAAACCCACGTCGCAGCGCTGTCCGATCTGGCCCGCGCACTCGCCACGCTGGATGCGCTGGCGGCATTGACCGAGCGGGCCGCGACGCTGAACTGGTGCCGGCCGCAGTTCGTGCGCGAGCCCTGCATCGACATCCAGGATGGGCGCCATCCCGTCGTCGAGGCACGCTTGCAGGAGACGGGTGCTGGCAACTTCATGGCCAACGATTGCCGGCTCGACGCCACCCGCAAGATGCTGGTCATCACCGGGCCGAACATGGGCGGCAAGAGCACCTACATGCGGCAGGTCGCGTTGATCTGTCTGTTGGCATCGATGGGCTCGTTCGTGCCCGCCACGGCTTGCCGGCTCGGACCACTGGACGCAATCCACACCCGCATCGGCGCAGCCGACGACCTGGCGAATGCGCAATCGACCTTCATGGTCGAGATGACGGAAGCGGCCGCCATCCTGCACGGTGCCACCGCACAGTCGCTGGTGCTGATGGACGAGATCGGCCGCGGCACCTCGACCTTTGATGGCCTGGCGCTGGCTGGCGCCATTGCCAGCCACCTACATGAGCGCAACAACGCCTTCACGCTGTTCGCCACGCACTACTTTGAGCTGACGGCGTTCCCCGCCAAGCACGAGCGGGCGATCAACGTGCATGTGTCGGCGGTCGAAACACACACGGGCGGCCACGGCAAGACCGGTGACGACATCGTGTTCCTGCACGACATCCAGCCCGGCCCGGCCAGCCGCAGCTACGGCGTGCAGGTGGCGCGGCTGGCCGGCATGCCGGCCTCGCTAGTGCGCCAGGCGCGCGCTGCGCTGGAAGCGCTCGAATCGCAGCAAAACTCGGGGCAGGCGCAGATCGATCTGTTCGCGGCCCCTGCGCCGGTGGCAGTGCGCGAGGTGTCGTCGGTCGAGCGGGCGCTGGCGCAGATCGACCCCGATGCCTTAACGCCGAAACAGGCGCTCGAAACACTGTACCGTTTGCAGGCACTGCAACGCCCACCCGAAAGCGAAACCGCACCATGACCTATTGCGTAGGCATCAAACTCGACGCGGGGCTGGTCTTTTTGTCCGACTCTCGCACCAATGCCGGGCTCGACCAGATCAGCACCTTCCGCAAGATGATCGTCTACGAGAAGCCGGGCGACCGCTTTATGGTGATGCTGTCGGCAGGCAATCTGTCGATCAGCCAGTCAGTGCGCGAGATCTTGCAAGTCGAGAAGATCCCCAACGGTTCCGATGACCCCGCAGCGCCGCCGATCACGATCTGGAACGCGACCAGCATGTTCGACGCAGCACGGGTGCTCGGCAGTGCGGTGCGCCGCGTCTACGACCAGGACGGCCAATCGCTGAAGGCCGCGGGCATCGACTTCAATGCCTCGATGATCTTCGGCGGGCAGATCAAGGGCGAGGCGATGCGCCTGTTCTTGGTCTATTCCGCTGGCAACTTCATCGAGGCCACCCGCGAGACCTGCTACTTTCAGGCGGGTGAGTCAAAGTACGGCAAGCCTGTGCTCGACCGGATGATCTCGCCCACCACGCCGCTGGACGAAGCCTCCAAGTGCGCGCTGGTGTCGATGGATTCGACGCTGAAGTCGAACCTGTCGGTCGGGGCTGCCGCTTGACTTGCTGGTCTACCAAACCGATGCGCTGCAGTGCGACCAGAACGTCTGCATCGACGAGCACAACCCGTACTTCCAGATGATCCGCGGCACGTGGGGGCACAAGCTGCGCGAGGTGTTCGAGTCACTGGAAGACCCGCAGTGGGCCTCTGTCGGCGCAATCGCAGGCGCAACGGTTGGCGGGTGGGCGGCCGACCACCCGTTGTGCGTGGCATCAGACCGCTACGAACCGATGCGCAAGATCACACATCCCGGCGAGAAAATTGTCTGATGTCGGCCCCCGGAAAGCCCCTTCTATAATCATTTTTTCTCACACCAGCAGCGTGCCAATCCGCTGCCAAAAGCAATGACCAAGTACGTCTTTGTCACCGGCGGCGTGGTGTCCTCGCTGGGCAAGGGCATCGCGGCGGCGTCGCTCGCAGCGATCCTCGAATCGCGCGGCATCAAGGTCACGCTGATCAAGCTCGACCCCTATCTCAATGTCGATCCGGGCACGATGTCGCCGTTCCAGCACGGGGAGGTCTACGTGACCGACGATGGCGCTGAAACCGACCTCGACCTCGGCCACTACGAGCGTTTCATCACCACCCGGATGAAGAAGGCCAACAACTTCACCACCGGCCAGATCTACAAAAGCGTGCTCGAAAAAGAGCGGCGCGGCGACTACCTCGGCAAGACGGTACAGGTGATCCCTCACGTCACCAACGAGATCCAGGAATTCGTCAAGCGCGGTGCCGGCATCGCACCCAATGGCGACACCGACCATGCGGTCGATGTCGCCATCGTCGAGATCGGCGGTACGGTGGGCGACATCGAGTCGCTGCCGTTCCTGGAAGCCGTGCGCCAGATGAGCCTGCGCATGGGCCCGAACAACAGCGCCTTCGTGCACCTGACCTATGTGCCGTGGATCGCCGCGGCTGGCGAGCTGAAGACCAAACCCACCCAGCACACCGCGCAGAAACTGCGCGAAATCGGCATCCAGGCCGACGTGCTGCTGTGCCGCGCCGACCGCCGCATCCCGGATGAAGAACGCGAGAAAATTTCGCTGTTCACCAACGTGCCGACCTGGGGCGTGATCTCGATGTGGGACGTGGACACCATCTACAAGGTGCCGCGCATCCTCCACGAACAGGGCCTCGACGGGCTGATCTGCGACAAGCTGCGCATCCACACGCCTCCCGCCAACCTCAAGCGCTGGGACGAGCTGGTGCGCGAATTCGAGCACCCTGAGCGCGAGATCACGATCGCCATATGTGGCAAGTACACCGACCTGTCGGACTCGTACAAATCGCTGAACGAGGCGCTGCGCCACGCCGGCATGCACAGCCACGCCAAGGTGCTGATTGAATACGTCGACTCTGAAACGCTGACCGCCGACAACGTGCAGCAGCTGGCCGCCTTCGATGCGGTGCTGGTGCCGGGCGGCTTCGGCAAGCGCGGCGTCGAAGGCAAGGTGCTGGCCGCAAAGTTCGCCCGCGAGTCCAAGCTGCCCTACCTCGGCATTTGCCTGGGCATGCAGGTCGCGACCATCGAATTCGCGCGCCACCAGGCGGGTCTGGACAAAGCCAACAGCACCGAGTTCGAGCCTGACACGCCACACCCGGTGATCGCACTGATCGAGGAATGGCAGGACGCCGACGGCTCGATCCAAAAGCGCAGTAGCAACTCTGACCTGGGCGGCACGATGCGCCTGGGCGCGCAAAGCTCCGACGTCAAGCCCGGCACTTTGGCGCACGAGATATACGGTGACGTGGTGACCGAACGCCACCGCCACCGCTACGAAGCCAACGTCAATTACCTCGATCAGTTGGGCGCCGCCGGTTTGGTGATCTCGGCGATCACGCAGCGCGAGAAACTGACCGAGATCGTCGAGCTGCCGCGCAGCGTGCACCCGTGGTTCATGGGTGTGCAGTTCCACCCCGAGTTCAAGTCGACGCCTTGGGGCGGGCATCCGCTGTTCAATTCGTTCATCAAGGCGGCACTAGCGCATCAGCGCGAGCGCTTGCAGGTGGTCGGCTCCTCGAAGGCGGCCGCATGAAGCTGTGCGGCCACGAGGTCGGCCTGACGCAACCGTTTTTTCTGATCGCCGGCCCGTGCGTCGTCGAATCTGAACAGCTGCAGATCGATGTGGCGGGCGCACTCAAAGAGATGACCGCCGCGCTGGGCATCCCCTTCATCTTCAAGAGCAGCTACGACAAGGCCAACCGTTCCAGCGGCAGCACCTTCCGCGGCCCGGGCTTGGAGCGTGGGCTGGAGATACTGGCCAAGGTCAAGCGCGAGCTGGGTGTGCCGCTGCTGACTGACGTGCACGACATCGCGCAGATCGCCTCGGTCGCGTCCGTTGTCGATGTGCTGCAGACGCCCGCCTTTTTGTGCCGACAAACCGATTTCATCCGCGCCGTCGCTCAAAGCGGCAAGCCGGTGAACATCAAAAAGGGCCAGTTCTTAGCGCCGCACGACATGAAAAACGTCATCGACAAGGCGCGCGCCGCCGCGCGCGAGAAGGGCCTGCCGGAAGACAGCTTCATGGCCTGTGAACGCGGCGTGAGCTTCGGCTACAACAACCTGGTGAGTGACATGCGCTCGCTCGCCATCATGCGCGAGACCGGCGCGCCGGTAGTTTTTGACGCGACGCATTCAGTGCAACTGCCGGGCGGCCAGGGAACCAGCTCGGGCGGTCAGCGCGAGTTCGTCCCGGTACTGGCGCGTGCAGCGATCGCGGTCGGCGTGGCCGGCCTGTTCATGGAAACCCACCCTGACCCGAACAACGCGATGAGCGACGGCCCGAACGCGGTGCCGCTTAAGCGCATGCGCGCGCTGCTCGAACAACTCGTGGCGCTGGACCGCGTGGTCAAGCAGCAGCCCCTACTCGAAAACGATTTCGGTTGCTGAACTTCGTTCTGCTGCCTCACCCTTTTTTGATTTTCATTTCTGAGGACGCTACATGAGTGCGATCGTTGACATCGTCGGCCGCGAGATCCTGGACAGCCGAGGCAACCCCACCGTCGAATGCGATGTGCTGCTCGAATCGGGCGTGATGGGCCGCGCTGCCGTGCCGTCAGGCGCATCGACCGGCTCGCGCGAAGCCATTGAGCTGCGCGACGGCGATGCCAAGCGCTACGGGGGCAAAGGCGTGATGCGCGCGGTGCAGCACGTCAACACTGAGATCAGTGAAGCGGTGCTCGGGCTGGATGCCAGCGAACAGGCGTTTTTGGACCGCACCCTGATCGACCTCGACGGTACCGACAACAAGAGCCGCCTCGGCGCCAACGCCACGCTGGCCGTGAGCATGGCCGTGGCGCGCGCCGCGGCTGAAGAAAGCGGCCTGCCGCTGTACCGCTACTTCGGCGGTTCGGGCGCGATGCAGCTGCCGGTGCCAATGATGAACGTGATCAACGGCGGCGCGCACGCCAACAACTCGCTCGACCTGCAGGAATTGATGATCATCCCGGTGGGCGCACCGAGCTTCCGCGAAGCGGTGCGCTGGGGCGCCGAAACCTTCCATGCGCTCAAGAAAATCCTGCACGACCAGGGCATCAGCACGGCGGTCGGCGACGAAGGCGGCTTCGCCCCCAACGTGGCCAGCCATGAAGCGGCCATTCAAATGATCCTGGCCGCCATCGACAAGGCCGGCTACACGGCCGGTGAGCAGATCGCCATCGGCCTGGACTGCGCGGCCAGCGAGTTCTACAAGGACGGCCAGTACGTGTTGGAAGGCGAAGGCGG